>PEYL01000040.1 GCA_002774415.1 Candidatus Portnoybacteria bacterium CG08_land_8_20_14_0_20_40_83
TGACGGTCCGATTACCATAGATCTTGGCAAGGACATTGAGCTTCAATGGAGTTCAACCGGAGTTGATACATGCACTGCCTCTGGCGGCTGGTCTGGTTCAAAACCAACTTCCGGCTCTGAAACAATTAGCAATTTGACTAAATCTAGTATATATGGCATAACCTGTTCTGGCGTCAGTGGTTCAAGCTTCGATTCTCTAAACGTCAATATTAGCTTCAAGCCCTGGTGGAGAGAAATTATTCCGTGGTAACACCTTTTTCGCTGATATGGAGGATAATTTAAAAAAAATACTAATGGCCATTGCTTTTCGAGATTTCCGCGATGAGGAATATTTTGTGGCCAAAGAGATTTTCAAAAAGGCAGGAATAGGCGTAATTACAGCCAGTTCTCAAAAAGGGACAGCGATTGGATCGCAAGGCGGGGATACTAATGTGGAGCTGTCACTTCAAGACATTAACGTGGCTGATTTTGATGCCATTGTTTTTATTGGCGGGCAAGGGGCGGCTAAACACATAGATGATTCGCAGTTTCATCGTGTTGCACAAGAAGCAATAAAGCAAAATAAAATTTTAGCAGCCATTTGCATCGCGCCGGCAATTTTAGCCAAAGCCGGAGTGCTAAGGGGCAAAAAAGCAACAGTTTGGTCAAGCGCATTTGACAAAAGCGCGGTGAAGATTTTGCAAGAAAATGGCGCGATTTATCAATCAGAATTAGTGGTGCAAGATGGGAATATTGTTACAGCTAACGGACCGCCAGCAGTTAAGGATTTTGGCAAGGCTATACTTTTAAACCTTGACAGAATAAAATTAGCGAGTAGAATAAAGGTATGGCAAAAAAGGTAACCTTAGACAATTTAGCTGGGATGATTAAGAGGGGCTTTGATGGTGTTGATAAGCGCTTTGATGGTGTTGATAAGCGCTTTGATGGTGTTGATAAGCGCTTTGAGAGTGTTGATAAGCGCTTTGATGGTATAGAAAAAAGATTAGCCAACTTAGAAGAAGGACAAGAGGAAATAAAGCTTAAGCTTGATAATGTCGCTTATCGTTTTGAATTGGTTGAGCTGCAAAAAAGAGTGGATCGCTTGGAAAAAATTGTTTTGTCAAGAAAATAAGTTTCAAATTAGATAGGCCTTAGAAAGTAGGCATCCATAAGTCCTGCCCAGGCACATAAAAAGTTGACCAGTAAATAAATGGTCAGTGTTGATTTAAGTGCCTAAAAGAGGCGTTTTTTTGTATACGAAAAGCGTAACCCTGCCCCGCTAGCGGGGCAGGGTCTATGCGAAAACGCACATGCGAATATTATGTTAACACGCAAACAGAAGCAAGAATTGATTGAAAAATTAACCGAGAAAATAAAAACCGTCAAGTCGGTGATTTTTGCCGACTACAAAGGCCTGAAAGTCTCTGAATTAAAAGAATTGCGCCGGAAATTAAAAGAATCTCAAGCACAGCTGCTCGTGGCAAAAAAAACTTTGATTGATTTAGCGTTGAAAGGAACGGGCATAAAAGATGCCGTTTCAAAAAAAATGGAAGGGCAGGTAAGCTTAGTTTTTGGCTTGAAAGACGAAGTTTCCGCCGCTAAAATTTTGCAGAATTTTTCAAAGAAAAACGAGGGATTAAAGATTTTGGGTGCAATTTTAGGTGGAAAATTTTTAGGCCAGACAGAGGCGGTATCTCTTGCAAAGGTTCCTTCGCGCGAACAGTCGTTGGCTCAATTAGTTAGGACAATCAATGCTCCTTTGCCGGGCTTTGTTTCTGTAATAGGAGGTAATTTAAGAAATTTAGTTTTTGTATTATCACAAATTAAAAAATAAACCCGTCACCAATACACCAATGGGCACGAATTACACTAATTCAATTCGTGACATTCGTGAAAATTTCGTGTATTTGTGGCGAGTATGATTATGCCAGAAGAAAAAAATGATACCCCAGACCCCGAAAAATCTGTTGACGCAGATAACGGGGCAAGGGTCCCGGAAAAATTTAAAAAGTTAGTCCAGCAGATAGAAGAGCTATCGGTGCTGGATTTGGCCGAACTGGTAAAGATTTTGGAAAAAAAGTTTGGCGTTAGCGCCGCGGCGCCCATGGCTCAAGCGCCAGCCCCCGCCCCCGCCGAGGCTTCGGCGGGCAAGGAAGAAAAAACTAGCTTTAACGTTGAGCTTAAATCGGCAGGGGAACAAAAAATTAATGTTATAAAACTTGTTAGGGAAGTGACCGGTCTTGGATTAAAAGAGGCAAAGGATTTGGTTGACGGCGCGCCAAAAAATGTCAAAGAAGGAGTAAAGAAAGAAGAAGCGGATGAAATAAAGCAGAGATTTGAGGCAGTCGGCGCAACGGTGGAAATAAAATAATCATCAAAAATAAAAATCTTCTCGTGCGGGAAGATTTTTATTTTTGTAAAATTTCCAATTTCTAATTCCCAATTACCAATAAACCTAATAAAAATCAAAATTCCAAATGTCAAAATGCTTTTGAAAATTAGGCATTTTGGCATTAGACATTTTCTTAGAAATTAGAAATTAGATATTGGAAATTATCTTAGGATTTCTTTTAAATCAATCGGCGGAGTTATAAATTTTCTGGGTTGCTGCGCCGTATGGATTTTTTGTTTCAGCGGTGGGTCGTCTTCGGCTTTGAGCAGTAAAATGGCTAATGGAAAAATTCTATTTTCTTCTCTGGCTATTTTATCTATCTGGTCAGAAACATCCAAAAGACTTTGATTGCTGTTTAAAATTTGCTTAAGTCCATTTGGGGAGAGAAGCTCGGTCAGCGTAGGCGTGGCAAAAACAATTTTATCCCCGGTTTCAATTTTGCCCGTGACGATGCTGGAAAAAATTTTTGAAGGATGGGGTTTTCCCGAATCGGGAATAATCCTATGGCCAAGATTTACAAGGTGATTTTCTCTTGCAAGATAAGCCTGCGGCTGGCCTGTCTGCACAAATAAAAGTTCGTCTTTGGCAATTGAGGCGCAAATAAAATGAAGCTTACTCAGCCATTCAGGATTTCCTTGTTTTGCCAAATCAGCCAGATGCGCATTAGCTTTTTTTAGGGCCGACCGGAAACTTTTAATGGCTCCCCGTTCCGGATAAAGATAATATTCGCGCTTGATTAGCGAAGCAAGGAGGTTATTTAAATGGCCGCAGTCTTTAACCAAAGAGAGCTCGGCCACAATATAGAGACTGCCCAAAGACATCTGTTCTATATTATCGGGCTGATAACAAAAAATTTCACAAACAGTTTTTGGTTTGTTGGATACTTGCCTGGCACTTCCGGATTTAAAAATGATTTCTTCTGTTTTTATAACCATGCCAGGTTTTATTATACTATCAGTTGGCGGGATTTACAAATTATTTTAAAAAAGTTATATTGTACTTAAATGAAATAACGGAAATAATTAAGAAGGGAGGGGCTTAATTGGTCTCTTCGTTTAATTTTATGCCAGGTAGTGAAAACCAGGTAGTGAAAATTCGACTGGTTGCCAAAGGCAACAAAATACAAAACGAGTCGAATTTCTGCTACCTGGAAAATTCGACATTTTTTATTTTTGAAATAAAACAGTCGGTTTTTTCTCTTTTTGGCAAATAGAATATCAATTTGTAGAATTTATTAGAATTTAAATTTATTTTATAAATTTAAATTCAGTCGAATTTCTACTACCTGGTATGACTCAGAAAAATGTTTTGGAAATTTTATTTGATTCGCCGGCTAAAGTCAAGCTTTTAAAGCTCTTTTTAAGAAATTCGGACAGATTTTTTTACGAAAAAGAAATTAGCAAAAAGGTTCAGTCCGACCCCCGTTTGGTTTCAAGGCAAATCAAAGGATTGCTTGCGATAGAATTTTTGAAAAAAAAGAGAATCGCAAAAAAAAGGAAAGATTTTAAAAAAGGAATTTATTTTTCTGTCAATCCAAATTTTGATTTTTATCACGAGCTTCGCAGCTTGATTCTTAAATCCAGCCCTGCCTCCAAAGAAAAAATTTTAAAAAATGTTTTAAAATTAGGCCGAATAAAATTGCTGTTACTGGGCGGAATTTTTTTAAACACCGATAATAGCCGCCTGGATTTATTTATCGTTGGCGATGGAATAAAACAGCCAAAAGTAAATTCTTTTTTGAAAAATTTAGAATCCGAAGTCGGCAAAGAAATTGGATTTGCCGTCATGAACACCAAAGAATTTTATTACCGTTATCATATGTTTGACAGATTTGTCCACGATATTCTTGAAAAGCCGAACGAAAAACTGATAAATAAATTAAGACTTTAGTTTGAGGAAATTATTGCCTGAGCGGAGCGGCCGCCCGTGGCGGCCGCGCAGTCGAAGACTTAATTCTTTTAAGATACAGGGCCTTTCGACGCGTGCTTTCGCGTCTTGCTCAGGGAATAAATTTTTGGGCAATTAGTCCCGATTTTTCTATCGCGCTTCGCGTGATGAAAAATCGGGACGCGTCGTTCATTCACCCCGTTAGATTTATGGGTAATTAGTTCAGTGGTGAGCATTGCATTTTCACCCCGTTAGATTTCCCTGGACGGTTAGTTCAGTGGTAGAACGCTCCGTTCATTCACCCCGTTAAATAATGGATACTTAGCTCAGCGGTAGAGCGTTCGCTTCATTCACCCCGTTAGATATTTGGACGATTAGCTCAGCTGGTTAGAGCGTTGCATTTTCACCCCGTTAGATATTTGGGCGGTTAGCTCAGTGGTAGAGCACTGCATTCACATTGCAGGGGCCATAGGTTCAAATCCTATACCGCCCACCAAAACCTAACGGGGCAGGTTGCAAAGGTCGCTGGTTCGAACCCAGCATCGTCCACTAAAACCCGACTTTCCGATTTTTTGGAAGCCATTTCGCGG
>PEYL01000041.1 GCA_002774415.1 Candidatus Portnoybacteria bacterium CG08_land_8_20_14_0_20_40_83
CGATTGTTCCGTAATTTGTTTCCAGGGTTATCGTGTGCATATTGTTTTTTAGCGCCTCCTGCGTGCTGGCCGCTGATGACGGCTGATCCGCAGTTTGGGTTGAATTATTATTTCCGCTTGCGCTAGACGCCGGACTATTGTTTAAGTCTACCGCCGGCTCCTCCGATTTTCTGTCAAACATAAAATAAGCCGCGGCTGCGACAATGATGATCGCCGCAATTATCGCGATGCGGGTATTTGAAATTCCTTTTTGATTCATAGAAATGCACTTTTAATAATTAAGCATTAAATAAATACTCTATCGTGCCCGCTCTTTATAAATTCTATTACCTTTTTAATAAAGTTTTCGTTTCTGATTATATTATCGTGGTCTGTGCCGGGGATTACAATATCAATTCGGTCTTTCAATAATGCGCTCTTCCTCGGCCAAACCTTCAGCTCTTCTTGGGAAATAAAATTAACGGTCGCTTCAGGCAGCCATACTTTTGACAGCTCTTTAAAGTGTTTTCTAAATGGCAGCAATTCTCTTGGAGCGGGTAAAAAAGAAATAAATATTGCCTGCCAGGAACCGCCGTGTGGTACAGAGACAAAACTGATGCTTCTTATCTGTTCTTTTATTTCGGGACATTGTTGGATAATATATTTCAAAACGATACCGCCAAAACTATGCGCGATTATATCATCTTGGCCGGAAGTTTTTTTGAGATGCTCTAGCACTTTTTTTGCCGAGTCTTTTAGACTTTGAGTGTTAAGCCCCAAATCAACAATCTGCGTATCAAAGCCGGCTTTTGTAAGTTCGCTTCCAAGGGGCTCATAAAAATCTTTTTTTTTAAAAAGCCCGGGTATAATAAATACTGCCATAATTTTATTTTTAAACGTTATCCAACCTTGCCTTAAACGGATTCTAAATTTTTATTTTTGTTTAATTTTTTGGATTCCAGCGCTGTTAGCGCCTCATCGGCCAATTGAGTATATTCTTTTGCTTTTAAGACAAATTGATTATGAGTGCCTTTAACGGAATAAAAACCGTCCAATTGATCAGCTTTGGCAATCTGTTGCACTCTGTCCATAGGAAACGCTTTGTCGTCCACCGCGTGGATTATGGAAATGCCGATTCCTTTCTTTTTTAATCCCCGGAGTAGATTATGAATCTGCGAATCAGAAATTGCCAAGACTTCTCTTAAAGACTTTAAAGGACTGGAACTTATTGATTTACCTGCCTCTGAAAAAATCTTTGTCATGGGCTTTATTAATTTTCTATCTTTGATACCATTAATGATTTGCTGCACTGTATCGGCCGAAAATCTGGTTGAAAGATTTTCAATTTTATCCTCGCCGATCATTCCGCCAGGATCAACAAAAACAATATTTCTAAATTTTTCAGGATGCAGAGTTGCAGCAATAGTTAAATAGATACCAGCTTCGGAATGCCCGACTGCATCAATTTTTTCAATGTTTTTTTCTTCTAAAATCTCTGTAACGGCTGCCACCTTTCTTAATTCAGCCTCAGGGAAATTTTCAATTTCTTCAGTTTCTATGCCATGAGGTGCGCTAATCGAAATAGTCCGCCTACCTGCCTCGGCCAATGTTAAAATATTATTTTTAAAAACCTCTGCCGTGGCCGTCCAACCAGGCGCCACAAGGACAGGAATTTCAGTTTTTTTAGTTTCGGGGTCTATATCTACAACCTCAACATTACCTCCAGGAAATTCTATGGCTTCGCGGTTATTAAACTGTTCTTCTAATGGTTTGTGGCTAAATTGTTCAAATTTCATATGTTTTAATTTAAGCAGCCCTAACCGGATTTGAACCGGTGTTATCTGGCTGAGAACCAGACGTCCTAGACCAAACTAGACGATAGGGCCATAAAAAGGTGAGAGGCTAACCACTAGACGAATCCGGCAGGCTTTTTTTATCTTACTTTAAATTTCCCAAAAAGAAAAGAGTCTAATTTATGAAATCGGACCCCAAAAATCACGCTATAGATGCGATAGCAAAAATAGCGTGATTTAATCTTTTTTAAAGTGGGTATCTAATAATTAATGCCGAAGAATTTTTCTAATTTTTCTTGTCCTTCTATCTCTTTTGCGATTATAAAGTTTATATATGGCGAAACATCAAAAATCTCTGTTATAAAATCAATCTCATCCCTGCATTCATAAGGAAAAAGAAAACAGCTTTTTTGAAGCCGATAGAATCCTAAATGTTTCAATTTTTCTCTAAATGCTTCTCTGCCTCGTTTCATATTCTCCGGAATATCGAATATCACCAACCGCCAATATCCGTCCCATTTCTTCGGTTTCTTTAATGTAATTTTATCCAAATCGTACTGTAAAATCTTTTTCCTGCCATTTTCGGATAAGGTTAAAATCTGTTGACCATTTTTCTCGACTACCGAAACCAAGCGCTGACGCTTTAAATAAGTAATTGATTTGACAATATTTTGACGTTGGACTCCATGTTTTTTACACAACGCCTTGATTATAGGTCTTAATACCAAAGTCAAATTCGGCACGACCACCGCAGCCGGAATAATTAAACCGCCGGCTATCATTAACAAAATCCGTTTTGCCAGTTCTCCCTTTTTATAACTTGATTCCTTAGAATCAGACATAATTTAAATATTTAAATCGAAAGAATTTCCTCAAAATCATTCTATAAAAGCGATAGCAAAAATAGAATAATTTTGAGAATTTATTATTTCTCAATTTCTTAGATAAAAAATAAATGCGCGATGTCTATATCTTCTTCCACTTTTCTTCCTGCCGCACCAAAAGCTCCCCCGCCATTTCGGGATGTGCCATAATTTCTTCAACAATTTTTTCCATGCGCATGCTTTGCGAGCCTTTTATCAAAATAACATCGCCTTTTTGCATGATCATTTGCAGCGGCATTCTTGCGCCATCAGCGGTTTCAAACCAAAATACTTTTTGTTTTTTCATCCCTTTTTTATTTGCTGCTTCTGCCGCAAATTGCATCCTTTCCCCGACGGCAAAAAAATAATCCGCGCATTCGCTAACTTTTTCGCCGATTAAGCGATGGGCACTTTCTGTAAATTCGCCAAGTTCCAGCATGTCGCCCAAAACCGCAATACGCCTTCTGCCTTCAAATTTTGCTAAAGTTTCCAAAGCCGAAATTGTCGCGGCCGGCGAAGCATTATATGTATCATCTAAAATCCAGCTGCTTTTTATTCCTTCAATCATCTGCAGCCTGCCCCTTGGCGGCATATATGCTTTCAGGCCTTCAAAAATTTCTGCAAGATTCATATTTAGCGCCAATCCGACGGCGTAAGCGGACAATATGGGATACACCTGATGCTCGCCAAAAATCCCTTCTTTTTTAAACCATAAATTTTTCCCGTCATATTCAATTTTAAAACCGATGCCAGAAAGCACCGGATCTAAGGTGATATTTATTTCGTAACCCGTTGCTCTGACATCGGCCGCTTCATCAAAGCCGTAGCTTAAAATCTTTGCCTGGGTTTTGGTTGCCATGCCTTTGACAAGTTTATCGTCAAAATTCAAAATCGCAAAATCTTCTTTTTCTAAAAATTCAATGAGCCCCGCCTTTTCTCTCGCCACCTGCACGGACGATTTAAAAAATTCAACATGAACTGGTATTTCCCCGATGCCCGTAATCACGCCGATATTGGGGTTAACAAAGCTCATTAAATATTTAATATCGCCGGGCTTGTCTGCCCCCATTTCCAAAATAAGAATTTCCGGATATTTTGTTTTAAAAAAAATAATTTTAAGCGCTTTTAAAAAAATAAACAACCAGCGCAATGGCGAACGCCCGCCCGATTCTTCTCCCAAGATAGTTAAGGGCACTCCAATCTCGTTATTATAATTTTTAACATTGCGGCGGACCGAAAATCTCGTACCCAACACAGCAAAAATTGCTTCTTTTGTTGAAGTTTTGCCCATGCTGCCGGTGACACCGATAATATACGGCTTGTATTTGCGCAAAACGTCGGCAGCTAATCTTTTAAGAATATGCTCAATGATTTTTTTCATTATAATTCAACGTTAATTCAAAAATCGCTATTCATCCGGCGGTATTTCGTAATAATTAAAAAGGTATCTTGCTATATTGGCAAAAACCGGACTAAGCGAGTCAGATGCAAAAGCAATCCCCCTTGGCTTGTCCATTTTGATGAAAATAAGAAACTTAGGATTGTATGCGGGCGCATAACCGGCGAAAGAATGAATCGTTTCATCACTGCTGTAGCCCGCTTTATCTTCCAACGGGACTTGGGCTGTACCGGTTTTGCCGGCAATAAAATATCCTTTTATCTTTACTTTATCATAACCGCTTCTAACTGTATTAACAAGCATGGCTGTTAATTTATTTGCTGTCTGTTCTGAAATTACTTGTCTGACTGGCTCGGGTTCAAAATTTTGTTCCCGCCCGTCGCTATGGACAATTTTTTCTACAACATAGGGTTTCATCATTTTGCCTTCATTTGCTATTGCGCCGATGGCTGCCACAAGCTCAAGCGGAGTAACCGCTATGCCCTGGCCAAAAGAAGCGGTGGCAAAATCTATTTCTTTGTTTCCTTTCAAATTGTTTATATTGCCTCCTATTTCGCCTGCCAGATCAATCCCGGTTGGCCGATTGAAACCAAAGGCTTCAACATATTTTCTGAAATCCTCATTACCGACTGTGCGCTCTATAAATACCGCCCCCGTATTTATCGATTTTTCCAAAACTTTGCTCATATTAGACAAGCCGTAACTACGATTAAGCGCATTTGAAATAACACTGCCTTTGATTTGGACGGAACCCGTATCAACATAGGTAGTATCGGGAGTTATTTTTCCCGTATCCAGGCCAGCCGCCATGGTGAAGGGCTTAAAAATAGAACCCGGCTCATATACTTTTTGGATAACCGGATTTAAAAATTCATTAACGTTTTGAACTTTATTATATTCATTCGGGTCATAATTTGGGAAGCTTGCCATCGCTTTTATCGCGCCTGTTTTTGGATCCGATATAACAATGCTACCGCCGCTGGAATTCCATTTTTCTAAAAGTGCCTTTAATTCTTTTTCGGCAATAAATTGAATATTGGGATCAATTGTCAAAAAGAGATTATCGCCGTCCTGGGCAGGTTTCAAATTATAATCGCCGATCAAAAGCCACTGGCCCAATGCGTCTTTTTCTGTATTCAGTAATCCGGACTGACCGGCAAGATTTTCTTCCCAAAAACCTTCTAAACCATACTGCCCAAGCTTCTGGCCATCTTTATAGCCAACAAAACCCAACAAATGGGAAGCCAGATTTTTTTGAGGATACCACCTTAAATCTTCGTCTGCCAAATATACTCCTTTAAAATTTAAATTTTTTATTTGTTCAGCCGTTTCATCGCTTAATTTTGATTTTAGCGGCTCGTAGGGATCTCCTATTTTATTAATTTTTTCAAGAATCTCATTTTTTTCCATTTCTAAAATCTTTGATAATTCATCAGATATTTTTTCTTTTTCCTGGGTAATTTCTCTGGGCACCAAATAAACAGAGGGGTATTCCCTCAACGTTGCCAAAGGCGTCAATGAAAAATTTTTATCTTGAACAAAAATTTCCCCGCGTTTGGGGATTAATTTTTGAGATATTTGATTTTGATTCTCGGCTAAGGCAGCATAGACGCTATGTTTTAAAACCTGAATAAAAAATAAGCGGCAAACAACCACTCCAAAAATAAAAAACAAAACAAATAATAAAAAGTATATTTGCCATTCCCTCTTTTTTTTCATTGCATTCTTTATTTTTCTATACTTAAATTATTGGTTGCTAATTTCTATGGCAACAAACGTGGGGATATGGCAACTGACGTCTGAATTTCCTTCAAATATTTTATATTGTCTGCAACTACTAATTGTAAATCTTTAGCCACCCCCTCCAAAACAGGCAAAGAGCTCTGTTCTGTTTGTTTTATTTGAAGCTTTCCTATTAATTCTTGGTGCTCTGAAAGCTGTTTCTCATAATCTCTTAATTGATAATTTTTTGCGACTAACTGTTCGTTCCCTATTAAAAAAATCGCTAAAATTACAACAAAACCCAGAATAATTAAAATATTCAAAGTTGTTATTCCTTTTGTATTTTTTGTAGTACTCCCCTTTTGAGAAATTAATCTATATGTCAAATTTTTTAGCCGTGACCGCGGCTTAAATTTTGATTGCTGCCCTTAATTTGGCGGATCTTGCACGGGGATTTTGGGCAATTTCCTCATGTCTGGGTCTCGTCACTTTTTTAGTTAAAATTTCGATCAGACCTTCTCTTTTCTTTTCTTTCAAAAAGTTTTTTACGATTCTGTCTTCGAGAGAATGAAAAGAAATTATTGCTAACCTTCCGCCAGAAACCAATACATCCAAAACTTGGGGCAAAAACTTATTTAAATTATTTAGTTCGTCGTTAACCGCTATCCGCAGCGCCTGGAAAACTTTTGTGGCAGGATGCAGGCGACGGCGATGATAGAAATACGGCGTGGACTGCCGAATTATCCTGACCAGTTCAAAAGTCGTTTCAATGCGTTTCGTTTTTCTATCCCGGACAATCGCGGCCGCAATTTTATCAGCAAATCTTTCCTCTCCGTACTCGCGAAAAATTTTTGTCAGATCCTGATCGCTCCAATTGTTAATTATTTTTTCTGCAGTCAATTCATTTTTACCATATCGCATATCAAGCGGCTCGTCCCGCAAAAAACTGAATCCTCTGCCGCTTGTTTCAATCTCTCCAGATGAAAATCCCAAATCCGCCAAAACGCCCCGGACCGAATTAAAATTAAAATCTCTAACAATATTCTGTAAATTGGAAAAATTACCACAAATAAGAATCAATCTATTTTTAATTTCCTCATTTTTTATTTTTTCTTTCAAATCTTCAATCGCTGCCAGATTTACGTCTATCCCAAGCAATTTTCCATTTGGCGCAGTGTGTTTCAATATCTCAAACGCGTGGCCTCCTCCGCCAATCGTCGCGTCGATAAAATTCTCATCTGCTTTTGGCGAAAGAAATTCCAATACTTCTTTTTGAAGAACCGGGATGTGCATAATAAGTAGTATTCCCGCCTGGGTTACAAATCAATACGAATTCTGGCGCTCGGCGTATCTTATGCAGTATTCCAATTTCGTAGTGGAGCGCCTCACGAATTTTTACGAATAAATCTTTAAGGCCGAAATCAGAGGGCGCAGGGCAAAAATTGTCTGCAGGCCCTCTGCCCTCTG
>PEYL01000098.1 GCA_002774415.1 Candidatus Portnoybacteria bacterium CG08_land_8_20_14_0_20_40_83
GCCCGACTAATAAAACTAATCAGTTTAAAATATAATTTCGTTCGCTAAATTGAATTTTAAAAAACTCGCCGCTACGGCGAGTTTTTAATTACCGTTATCACTATTGACAAAATCATATAGATAATATATAATCTGATATCCCGGAAATTGACTACGAAAAGAAGGAGGAAAAAATGAACCTTAAAAAATCACTACCTAAAGAACGTTTTGTGGGTCTTGGAGAACGTGACGGAGGAATCGCATATTATGACGAGTATCGCCTGGAAACTGTGCTATTGCCGCCTTTCCTAAGCAAGATTAAAACCCCTTATGGCCGCCATTGGGTCTTAAAAGAGTCAAGACAGAGCAGAAGCTCGGAATCGGGAGGCAAACGAGAGAACATTCTTCTTGCAAGGGCGAGAACTAAAAAAGAAGCCCTAACAGAATCTGCTCATTATCTGCGCTGGAAAAAAATACGATTCATAGAAGGAAATCGTACTTCGCGAGGTTACCTCATTGCAAAAAAAGGTGTCGGCGCTGATTGGGCAAAAGGGCGCATGCCGTAAACCGCAGATTTTCTCATTTTCAAAAAGGAGGGCTGAAAATGGATGCAAAGAATGTGTTGCAGATAGGGCCGACGACTGGCTGGCTATTCGCACAAAAGATTTATGACTTGCCGGCGCATCAAAAATTTCTGAAAGAAGCCGGCGCAAACGCAGTTGAACTGGTTATGTACCTTGAGGAAGAAGAAAGGCAAAGAACATCGCTGTCTGGCAAAATAGATGCCTCTTTTGTCTCTCTCCATTTGGATGACTACTATCCGGAAAAGTCATTGAGCAATCAGGCATTGCTTGTCAAAGCTATTTTTGATAAGCACCGGGCCGTCGCAGGCGTTATGCATCCCATTAATATTCCTGGTTTCTTTTTTGAGGCTCTGGCTGCCTTGGGAGTTTCTGTCGCCATAGAAAATATGGACGCAAATAAGCCCTGCGGCTATCATCCCAGAGAATTGTGGGACTTAATGGAGAAACACGACTTGGGGTTTGTCCTGGACAGCCAGCATGCCTTTGAGCACGACAAGGATATGCACCACGCGTGGGATTTGTTTGAGATGGGAAGAACCCGCCTTCGCTATCTCCATGTCAGCGGCCAAAGTCAGGAAAGCATTCATTCTCTGGTGCACAAATCCGAGAACGCCAAAATGATTGTTGATTTCGTCGGCAAAGTTCTTTCGCAAGTCAAAGTTCCAATCATTCTGGAAGGGAAATACACTACCGTCTCTGAGGTAAAAAAAGAAATAGACTTCCTGAAGCAGGAACTCGGCTTTTAATTCATTGTTTTTTACGGGCGATACAGAAACGTATCGCCCTTTTATTTTCAAGAGAGCGAGCGAAATGAAAATTTAATTTTCATTTCCGACCTGCGCTTCGCCGAAGGCTTCGGCAAGGCGAGACGAGTGCAGAAAACAAAGGGTAGCAAACCCTTTTGTTTTTTTCATAAATGCGCTAAGCCAGAAATATTAAAATGTTTTTCTTTGGCAAAAAGTAGTGGAGAAATTGGAATAATTTTTTGCTCCGAATTTATCCACAGAAGATAATTTGACAAAAACAAAATATTATTATATAACTTAATAAGTTCCTAAATTTGAATGTAAGGAGGCAAAAATGAAAAAAGGATGTAATTATCCAGAAATGGAAGGTATCGCAGACAACATGAATCCCGAAACCCTTTTGTCGCTCAAAGAAGATTTCTTAAATTTTGTCGGACAAAGACCGCACCTCAAACATTTTACCTTTGAAGAATTTATGAGCATAGCCAAACACTGTAGGGGTCTTTATGGACTAGTCAGCGATGGGAAAATAAAGATCAAAAAACGTCCTCTCATCGAACCGCCCCTCGCCGCAACCATGGATGAGGAACCGCAAATAATTTCATCTTGCCGCTATTCTCGAAAAATACCGCACATATTTTGTTCTTTACCAACCGGCATATGCAAAATCATTAGCAGCCCGAATCGGCTAAGACAATTCGACCTCCACGGCCGAACAAAACAATAATCCGTTTTTTTAAAAAATGAAAATATTGTCAGGGATTTGCCTGACAGCTCAACCCCGTTTCTTGTTTAGCAAGTTACGGGGGGTTTTTTATAAACAATCTGTCAAAAACCGCCTTTTTGTTTTAAAATATAGTTATGCCAGGTAGTAGAAATTCGACAGTCCCGCCGCTCGCCAGTAGCGGGACAAAACAGACTATGTATTTTTCACTAACTTGGCATAAAGAAATAAAACTTGTAATGATATTGTTCTATCATTCAAAGTCGAATTTTCACTACCTAGTATGCGCAAAAAAATTATAATTGGATTGGTTATTGCTGCGCTAATTGCCGGCGGCGGTTTTTTTATTGCTTATCAAAAAAGTCATTTTAAGGTTTCTAATGAATCTTTGGGTCAATCCCCTGCTTCGTTTACTAAAAATTACGAAAAAATCGCTGCCCAATTGCCCGAAGCGCAAAATTTAGAGAAAAATTTTTCAATACTCTGGTATTCTGATTTTGACGGAAATAGAGTTGTCGGCCTTTCGCCGGATGGAAAAATCGTCTGGGAGCAAAATATGGATACTCCTCCCATTCCGCCCCAAAGCTACAATGTTCATACAGAATACGTCACTTTAGCGCCAAACGGAAATCTGATTGTGGCTGACGGGGACGGCATGATGGTTCAAGAAATTGACCGCACAACACACGAACTTCTCTGGCAATACGGCAAAAGAAGCATCCAGGGCGCAACCGAAGGATTAATTCATCAACCAGACAAATCCTTTAAAATCAACGACCACGAAGTTTTGATTAACGACGGCAACAATCGCCGGGTGATTATCGTTGACCAAAATACCAATCAGATTGTCTGGCAATACGGCCATACTTTGCAAATGTCTTCTTCCACCGGCTATCTTTTAGGCAATACAAGCGCCCGTCCAATCAATGAAACCAAACAAATAATCATCACCGACACGCTTGAAAATAAAATTATGATAATTGACAGGGCAACAAAACAGATTCTCTGGGAATATAAAAAACCCGATGCCAAATGGCTGCAGCATGTCTTTCCGACGAGCGAAGGAACGTTTATTTTGGAAGACCGCCAGAAAAACGAAGTTTTTGAAATTAACCTTGAAGGAAAAATCTTGTGGACGCTCGGAAAACTTACTGACGGCTCAACTTTAAAATATCCGACCGACACGATTGCCTTGCCCAACGGCGATATTTTAATTGCCGAATCGGGCCGTTATAGAATAATAGAAGTTGTGCCCAAAACGGGTGAACTTGTTAAAACATGGAATGTTTCGGGTTTTGTCACTACCGTTGCAATTGATTACCAAACCCCGCCAAACAATGGCAATGAAATTATTGCCGGCAAATCTTTTGTTTTTGTCGGACCGCGCCAAAATATTCCCTCCGGCGCGCCCAACGATTACGGATTCTGGTCTTTTGCCGTCCCCGTTTCGGGCGTACTTTCCCGTTCCGGCCAGCCGACAATTGCTGATTTTAAGTGGCTCAAAGAACACAGCTGGAAAAGCATTGTTAATTTGAGAGTTGACGGCGAAAGAGACGAGGTAGGCGACGATACAAAAATTGAGGGCTTCAATAATTTAGGATTTAATTATTTGGCTTTGCCCATGGCCGACGGTTCTCCGCCGACAAACGAACAGGCAGAAAAATTTCTGGAATTTATGACAAATCCGGCAAATCAGCCCTCTCATGTTCACTGCCGGGGTGGTTATGGCAGAACAGGAGTGATGGTAGCCCTTTACCGCTACAGCGTCCAGGGCTGGTCTTGGCTAAAAGCGGCCGAAGAATCAGTTTTATTTGAAGGAGGTATCAGCGATTCGCAAAAAAATTGGCTTGAGCGCTGGGCGCAAAATCATGACCCGGGAAGCTTCGCAAAATAAATCTTGACTATTACTTTATGTCATGATATTTAATAGATATATCTTAAAAAATATTTTAGGATAGCAGGTGCTAAAAAAGTGTAATTTGGGATAGAGTCTTTATGCCAAGCCACGGAGAAATTATTAAGCGAGGGCATAAACTTTGAAGGGAGGACTTGTGCATTGATTCTAGATAAATGCAAGGACCGCCCTTGTCAGCATCTCTTTTGTTGGTGGAGTTTTTAGAGAAAATAGGCCGAAGCGATTCCTGCTAAGTCTATTCCTGCTATCCTAAAATTTTTGTTCCTTTAAAAAGGAGAGGAAAAATGAAAAAGATGAATTTTCTTAAGATTGCATTGTTGTTGTTTATTTTGATTTTTTTAGAAATGCCCGCTAAGTCGGAATATTACACAATAAAACCTTTTAACAAAGAATTTGAACAGGAAATAGAAAAATGTGCACAAAGAAGAGAACATAACATCCAGATTAAAGAATTTATAATACAAATTCTGGCATTAACAAAACCGGATCAAGATACCTGTCTAAAAATTGCAGAACTGATATTATCTTTACAACAGGCAAATCAACTGATTATAAAAAGTCAAAAGCAATTGGATGATTCTTCGGAAAATAATATAGTTGGGAGATTGCAAGAGGTCAAAAAAAATTTAAAAAAAGCAAACAAATTGCACATTGAAGTTCTGAATGATTTAGAGATGCTGCTAACTCCTTTTTTTATAAAACAACTGCCGACAATAAAGGCCTAATTTCAAAAAGCCCTGCGCATAAACTGCGGGCTTTTTTTATCCTGAGCTTGCCGAAGGATTATTTGCCCAAAGCCAATAACAGCGGTAAAA
>PEYL01000031.1 GCA_002774415.1 Candidatus Portnoybacteria bacterium CG08_land_8_20_14_0_20_40_83
GACTCACCGCATGCTTTGCATTTTACTTTCATTTTTCCTCCGCGGTCACACTCCTTCCAATGTATCGGATCAAAATGCTCACTTGTTTTGCCGCATTTTGAGCATTTCCAGCCATCGGCCTCTCCGCCGCACTTAGAACATTTTTTGCTGGAAATTATATTTCTGACATCTTGTTCCATTTTACTAACATTAATAATTTACAAAATATTGAATCTTGGCTTTCGTCTTTAGATCGTTTATTAGGATTGGGGCCTCAGTATTTAGTTTTTGAGCCATTAGACTGCTTTTTATCTCGCCTCTGGCCGCCTCTTCCTGCCCGCTTGGAATTGAAACTTTATTATCCTTAATATACTGCTCGACTTTCTCGTCTGTAACGTTTATTTTATCCCCAAGTAATTTCTCAATTTTCTTACGTAAAATTACCTGCTTTTTAAAATCATCCATGCTCATGCCTTGTGCCAAAAGCTCGGCTTGAAGTGTGCTGCCCTGCGCGGAAATCTGATCTTCAACTTTTTTTATTTCTGCATTAACTTCGTCATCGCTGACAACAACTCCCTTGGCTTTTGCCTCGTTTTGAATTAGCTTATCGGTAATAAAAGAATCTAATAAATTTTTGCCATACGATTTTTCAAGCTTTTGGATGATAGAAATTCGGCTTATCGGGCTGCCGTTGACCGTTGCCGCGATAAACAAACCTTTATAAATATATGCCAACGCCAAAATTACTATAATAACCAAAATAATAATAGCTGTTCTGACACTCATTTTTCTTGGTTTTATATCCGTATTTTGCTCTGACTCCTGCACTTTTAATGGTTTTGTCTCAATTGTATTTTTGTCCATAATAATGATTGTTTTTAAAAATTATAACTGATTTGATAACGCACGGCTGGGGAGCTAGGATTCGGACCTAGATAGCATCCTTCAAAGGGATGAGTCCTACCATTAGACGACTCCCCAATTTTGACAAATACCTTCTATCCATCCAGAAATTTTTCTATTTAAATTTGTGCTCCGACTTATAGTAATTCTTAACAAACCATAATAATTAACACCGATATTTTTACGTTTTGTATTTATTTTATTTTTCTTCCATACGACTTGTTTAAATTGCGACAACGGATAACCGGTTATATTTGACCAATATTTTAAAATTTCTTGTCGCCTATTATAAACGGACTCATGCAAATAGACCGAAAAAATAATATCCTGTGACGAAACCTTGCAAAATTTTTTCAACCACTCCAAAAATAATTTTATCATTAATGGGTCAGAATTGCTGAAAATAGTCCGTGTTGAAACATTATTGCTTTTCTGTTTTGACCCTTCTGCCCAATAAAGAGCCACACCGATGAGCCACATTTCTCGTTCGCTAATTCCACTAATTTCTTTTCTTGCGATACTTTTTATTTCTTCAGTTATTTTAATCCGTTTTGCCCGGCATGCTTCTTTCGCTTTTATTTGAGCCAATTTTCTTTTTTCTGTCAGATGTTGTTTCTGTTTTTTTGCTAAACCGACATCTTTTAGCCATACCGAAAGAGTTGATTTCGCGACGGGAACTAAATTTAAAATCTCGCTATAGGACAACCCACCCTTCCTTAATTCTACCGCTTTTAATTTTTCTTCTTTCTTGGCAATCATAAACCACGGTTAAGGTTTATTTTATTATATAACCGTGGTTCTGATTAATCAAATATGCTCATCCCCTAACAATTCCACCATAACCATTTCCAGCGGCAGTTGAGGAAATACTGCTGATTTTATTTGGTTTTCCGCTTCTATAAAAAGTCTGAGCAACTTTATTAAATCTCCCGATGAAAATTTCTGACCCTGCTCTAAAACTGTTGCCAATTGCTCTTGCGTGAATTCCGGCGCTATTAAATTTCTGAATTTTTCAATTTCTTGATTTCCGGCCGTTTTTAATATCATCATCTTGCGCAGATAATTTATGAGAGACTTTGTAAATTGCCCCAAATCATACCCTTCCTCAATAATTTTGTTGATAAAAGTTATGGCGCCGGCCGCATCACGCTTTAAAATAAAATTTACCATTTCAACAACCGCCGAAATATCAACCGTGCCCAAAATCGTCTGCACTTCTTCCAGTGTTATATCCTTGTCTTCCATGGCCATCACCTGTCCCAAAAGCGATTCGGCATCTCTTATTGCGCCGTCGGCATTTAAAGCTATCAATTCAAGCGCCGGCTTATCAATTTTGACTTTTTCTTCTTTGGCAATAAATTTTAAGCGCTCAACAATATCTGACAAAACAAATTTATGAAAATTAAATCGCTGGCAGCGCGAAATTATGGTTTGGGGCATTTTGTGGACTTCGGTTGTGGCTAAAATAAAAATGACGTGGCTAGGCGGCTCCTCCAGCGTCTTTAGCAAAGCATTAAAGGCTTCTCGAGTTAGCATATGCGCCTCGTCAATGATAAAAACTTTATATTTTAATCTTGCCGGGCTGAATCTGATACCCTCTCTTAGCTCACGAATTTCATCAATCCCTCTGTTTGACGCCGCGTCAATTTCTATTAAGTCCATGCTTTTCCCCTCGTTTATTTCAACGCAGGCAGGACATTTATTGCACGGTTCAAAATTTTTTCCGCGTTCTTCGCAATTGACTGCTTTTGCCAAAATCCTGGCCACTGTTGTTTTGCCCGTGCCTCTGGGACCGCAAAATAAATAAGCGTGGGCAACTTTGCCCAGTAAAATCGCATTGGTTAAGGTCTGAATAATGTGTTTTTGGTTGACGACCTCGCCAAAGCTTTTGGGCCGGTATTTTCGATATAAAACAAGATTTTCCATATTTTTAAATTCCTCCCTTTTGTAAAGGGAGGCGAGGAAGGATTTAAATTAATGCTAAATCTCCCCTAACCCCTTTTTACAAAAGAGGGGAATATCATAATTTATCTTACCCCCAAATTTAAAAAGGCGCAACAAAATTTGCGCCGCACGACAAATAATTAAAGTCCGCCTGTCGTAGTTACTCACGATCGTGAGTATATACGATATCTATTTTCATCTGGTATTTATTCCTCAGCAATTTTGCAAAAATTATAACGCTGTCTTGGACAACTTTTACAAAATTGCGCGGTACTTCCGACCGGAAGCACTCCGCGCTTTAGCGCCGGGATTTCTATTTTTGCCTAAACTAAATTTCTAATTTCAATTATTAAATAATTTTTCTCCCCGGCGGCTGGGTTTGTCCGAAAGATTGACTGTCGTCTGACTGCGCTTGGACTTCCGCTTTTTTTTGCTCAAAAACAATGAATTTATAACCGATGAAATTCCAGACCATTGAAATGGCTGTGGCCACAACTGCTGCCCCAATCGCCCATTGATCCGGATTCAATCCGCCAACCGGAGAAATTAATTTGAAAATTCCCGAAGCAATCCCGACGTTAATTAAAAAGCCGATAAAAGTAACAACTAAAAACTGCAAGAACTCTTTGCCAATTTTTTCCGTTACCTCTCTTTTAAAAGTCCAGAATTTATTCCAAAAATAGCTGTTTGTTGCAGAAAGGACAAAAGAGATGGCTTTGTAAAGGGAGTAGAAGGCAATGGTCAGCGAAAAAACGGTTATCCAGACATCGGTTGAATTTATGGAAAACGAACTGCGGAAAATAAAAATGAGCAGAGTCAAAATGCCCCAGTCAACCAGAGTGTTTAATCCCCCGATCAAAACAAATTTGGCGATTTGATAATAGATAATGGCGATTTTTTTACCGATCAAATACGCGATAAAAAGGGAAACCGCGCAGATAATCGGGAAAATTATCGGCAATATTTTAATAATGCTTAAAAATTTCTCATAAATGGCTAGAGGCAAAACGCCTTTTGCCAGAATCAAAAGCAGCCAAGCGGCGATTTCGCCGACTATCAAAGAAACTATTAAATCTTTTTTGATGTTAATTTGTTGCTCCATTTGTTTTGCGACCCGGATAACCCGGATTTTACACAGGATGACCCAGATATTTTTAATGTTTATTTTATCTGTGACATCCGCGGGTGTTATCCGGATATCGGTGTCGCTATTTTCCCTCTTTCCAGTATCTCTGCCTCCACCGAATTTTTCTCCCGGCCGTATTTTAAGCGAGAAAGTTGTTTCAAACTTTTAGCCAGTTCCAAATCTCCTTTTGTCGGCGGATAAAATTTAACGTTGAAAGGCAAGGAAGTAGCGCCATTTATTAATAGCTTAACATAGCCGTTGAAATTATCAATGTTGATAAGATCGTTCTTATCAAAAACCGGCTCAAACTGCTTGACCAAGAATTCGGCATCTTCCGCTCCGACTCGCATCGCGATCATCGAGCCGATATTGCCAAAAACCGCGTCCTTTATCTTATCCGTCAACTGGCCGATAAACTGATGGGCGATGGTCAGATTAAGCCGGTATTTTCTTGCTTCAGATAAAATGGTGGCGATGCTTTCGGTGGCAAAATTCTGAAATTCGTCAATATAAAGGAAGAAGTCCTGACGCTGTTCTTCGGGAACGTCAATCCGGGAAAAAGCCGCCATCAGCAATTTACCGATATTTATCATCCCGAGCAAATTGCTGTTGATATCGCCCAGCCGTCCTTTGCTTAAATTAACCAGCAGTATTTTTTTGTTATCAATCACTTCCCGATAATTGATTGTGCTTTTTACCTGGCCGATTATTGGACGCATATAATCGTTGGCGATAAAAACGTTGAATTTTGAAGTGATATAGGGAACGATATTTT
>PEYL01000081.1:0-3924 GCA_002774415.1 Candidatus Portnoybacteria bacterium CG08_land_8_20_14_0_20_40_83
GCGTTTTTCCAAAATGCCATCAACCGCAGCAATAATAACCTGAGAATGCTGCTCAAATCTTTTATCTAAATATTTTTCTGTGATAAATTTCTCTTTTTGCATGGTTACATTTTAATTCTATTAACAGCCGCCTGTCAAGCGCCGCCCAGCGGAGTGACGGTTATATAAATAATATATCTTTTATCTTTAATCTCTCATCTTTTACCAATAAATCCTTTATCTTTAATCCTTTGCAAACAACATGAACGACAAATATGGTTTTAAATTTAGAGAATGGGATGTTTATCAAGACGCAAGGGTTTTTAGAGAAAAAATCAAACGAGTTCTTAAAAAAATACCCAAAAACAGAAACTTACGCATTAACTGACCAGACGAAAAGAGCTTTGAATTCCATTTTATTAAATCTTGCCGAAGGGTCGAATAAGAATACGGATAAAGATACTCGCGTATATGTAAATCGCGCTCATGGATCTCTTGACGAAGTTGTTGCTTGTCTTGATTGCGCATTGGATGACGGTTATATAACCAAAAATCAGCACGATGAATTGTTGGTCAAGGCCAGTAGCATTGCGCAACGATTAAAGAAATTACCCACTTATCTCGGTAATAATGGTCAAGGATAAAGGATTAAGGATGATGGATAGTAATTGCGCGATTTCTTGCGCGATTATTGCGCGATAGTATATAGTTTGCTATAGTTAACTAAGTTAAATATATCTGCGGAATATAATATAAGTAAGCAAAATGTTTAATCCCCAATATAAAATCACTAACAAAATAGTCAGTCTTTTGACTGCCATCACCGAGGCAAAAGCGGTAATTGAGCGCGCCAAATTACTGCCCAAGCACGAACTGCGGTTAAGAAGGCAGGCTTTAATCAGGATGACCCATAGCTCCACCGCTATTGAAGGGAATATGTTAAACACCCGGCAGGTAGAAGCATTATTGGCTGACAAAAAAATTGACGCTCCGGCCAGAGATATTTTTGAAGTCAAAAATTATTTAAATGCCTTAAAATACATTCAACAGGTGGTGGGGAAAAAACAGGTAATTGACGAAAAAACGATACTTACAATCCATAAATTAGTAACGGCCGACACCTTGCCAAAAGAGCAATCCGGTTTTTACAGAAAAAGCGCAGTCTATGTCGTTAAGCGCCGTTCCGGTTTTCCCGATGAAGTTGTTTATACCGGCCCTTTGGCCGAAAAAGTACCGGGCTTGATGGAGGATTTAATTGAGTGGATTGGCGAAAGCGGGGAAAGAGATATCCATCCGATTATCGTAGCCGGAATTGTTCATCAGGAACTGGCCGCCATCCATCCATTTTCAGACGGCAACGGCCGAACCGTCCGGGCTTTGGCAACGTTTATTTTGTATGATAGGGGATATGACTTTAGAAAATTATTTGCTTTGGAAGACTATTATAACAAAGACCGGGCAAAATATTACGAAGCTATCAATATCGGTAAAACTTATGAAGAGCGAAAAACCGATTTTACGCCTTGGCTACAATATTTTGTTGAAGGATTCAAACAGGAAATTGATAGCGTTAAAGAAAAAATCTTATCGCTGTCTTTAAAAAAGATTGATGCTAAAATTCAATCGCGGATTTATTTAGATAAAGACCAGATGCAGATTTTGGAGTTCCTGGATCAGGTCGGCAAAATCACAGTCCAGGACGTAGTTGATATCTTACACTGTCCTAAAAGAACCGCTCAGTTTCATCTGCAAAAACTTAAAAAACTGGGGACGATCAAATTAATTGGTAAGGGTCCGTCTTCGGCCTATGTTTTGGCTTAATCTTCCGCTGTCCGACACCACCCCGCCTTCTCCGCCCAGCGGAGTGACGGTAAGTTAGGAGCTGTGTATAAAAATGATATAATAATTTTTGTTAATTTATGTTATAATATTAATAGACTATTAGACGTGTGATGTGAAATTCAGCTCTATTTTATTCCCTGAGCAAGTCCCGCTTAGCGGGACGCGTCGAAGGGTCTAAATAATCCTTCGACTTCGGCCTGACGGCCTACGCTCAGGCAATAAGCGCCTTATTTAAGCCAAGGAATTTCACATCACGCGTAGACTATTAGATAAAAATTATGGAAAATCAAATAGAACAGCAGGAATCGACAAATGAGAAAAAGCCGTTTTTTAACGTTTTTATAATTATCGCAATTATCGCTGTCTTGGCTTTTGCCGGCTATATGATTTTCGGCAAAAAAATTGCTCCCAAGCCGACAAATACCGGCACTGCAACGCTTTCCTGGAATGCCAACACTGAATCTGATTTGGCCGGATATAGAATTTATTACGGTATTTCGCCCAGAACCGATAAATGTCCGCCGGGCGGATATCCTGGCAAAATTGACATTGGTAAAACAGACACGCCCGACAAGCCGGCATATACATTAAAAGAATTGGAAAACGGGAAAACTTATTATTTTTCTATTTCAAGCTATGATACTTCCGGCAACGAAAGCTGTTTTTCTGATGAAATGAACAAAACCATTGAGAGTGCAAGTCTGTATTAATTTGATAATTTTTTGCGCTAAGCATTAAATTGTGGATAATCTTAGTTCACCCATTTTTATAAATATATTAAAATAAAAGCAATATGGATACACAAAATATAGATCAAAAACAAAATGAGTCTATCGTTCAAAATCGCCGCCTGGTTGAAATTTTGATGAAAAAAGTCAATTTTTTAAGGGCGGTGATTTATATTTTGGTCGCCGGCTTGATCCTTGTCACTATTTTGATAGTTTCATTAAGCATTTTTTCTCCGGAGGTAGGAAATTATTTTGAAGATATTAGCCATTCTTTAAAGCCTCCGCAGGCTTCGCTGTATCTTTCGCCGAATGTTGCAAATTATAAAGAAGGGGATGAGTTTAATATGGATGTGATGGTTAATACAAACGGCAATAATGTAGTCGTGGTCGCGGCCTATCTTAGCTACAACAAAGAACAGTTGCAGGCTATTAGCATTGATCTGACGGATTCACTTTTTCAATTTGTTGCCGAAAAACAAATAATTTCGCAAGACGGAAAAATAAAAATAACAATAGGGAAACCTACGCCGGGAATTAACACAAATGCCGGGAAAGTCGCTACTATTCGTTTTAAAGCGATCAAAGAAATTAATCCAGAAAGTGAAAACATTTCTTTTGACTTTACCCAAGGTTCTTCTCTTTTCTCAGGAGTTTTTGTTGATGATAAACAGGGAACTAATGCCTTAAATAAAACAAGCGGAGCAAAGATATTTATTGACTGAAAATTTATATTTGTAATACTTTAATAATTTAAAAATGATTAAAAAAACTAAAGAAATCGTAAAAATATTTTTATTAATAAGTTTTTTGATGCTTGCATTAATTCCTATCGGCGCCAGAGCTACCTTAAGAGGAACAGTAAATAATGCATATTTGATGTTTAGTAACGGGGTGACAACAGTATTAGAATCTGGAATTTACAGAACAGGAGCAGTTTTTCAGATAGATTTATTGGTGAATACCCACGGGCAGGGCGTTGATACTGTTTCTGCTTACATAAATTATAATCCGAGTTTTTTTAGCGTCACGATTGATACATCAGGTTCTTTATTCCCGACTGAAGCGGAGAATTCAGTATCCGGCGGGAAAATAAAGATTACGAGGGGCATAACGGCGCCAGGCACTGTTAATACAACAAATGGTAAAATCGTCACTTTAAATATCACGGGGCTGGCCGATACCACTCCATCTTCTGATAATTTCACTTTTGATTTTGCCGCCGGGGATGCAAATCAATCTAATGTTTTTTTGGCCGGCGATCCTTTATTGAGCGGTGTCTACGATATGAGATTATCATTAGACGGTACCCCGCCGGCAAATGTTTCCAGTTTTACCGCTACGCCTGGCGATAGTCAGATTTCTTTAAGCTGGACTA
>PEYL01000081.1:3934-8586 GCA_002774415.1 Candidatus Portnoybacteria bacterium CG08_land_8_20_14_0_20_40_83
CGGGACAAGCTATACTGATTCAGGTTTAACCAATGGCACGACCTACTATTATACGGCTTTTTCGCGGGATGTCGTGCTGAATTATTCAAGCGGTGCTCAAGTTTCCGCCAGTCCGCGCGATAACATTGTGCCGGCTTCAATTAGTAATTTAACTGCTACGGCTTTAACCGCAAGGACCGTGAAATTGGATTGGACCGCAGTAGGAGACGACGGCAATACAGGAGTAGCGGCAAGCTATAACCTCCGCTATTCGGCATCATCTATAACCGCCGGCAATTTTTCTTCTGCCACGCAAGTAAGCGGCGCTCCAACGCCGGGCTCCAGCGGTAGCGCTCAGACAATGACGGTTAGCGGCCTTTCGGGAAATACCACTTATTATTTCGCCATAAAAGCAATTGATGAATCTAGCAATGCTTCGGCGATTTCGAACGTTGTAAATGCAAAAACATATAAAACGGCTGATTTAAATAATAATAATATTGTTAATGCCCAGGATTTCAGCATTTTAATGTCTTTTTGGGGCTCAACCACAAGGCCGGCCGCCGATGTCAATCAGGATGGTTTTGTTAATGCACAGGATTTTAGCATAATGATGAGCCAATGGGGTTAATCAAAAAATTAAAATAAAAAATAAAATATTAAAATTAAAAAATAAATATATGAAGCATAAAATTTATATAATTACATTTCTGGCGTTATTTATTTTTGCAATAGGCGCCGATATCGCTTTAGCCGGCTCAGCTACGATTTCATGGAATGCCAATACCGAGTCAGACTTGGCCGGCTATAAAATTTATTACGGCACTGCGTCAAGGACGGGCACAGATCCCAAAACCTGCGGCCTATGCGGTTATTCGACCAGCCTTAATGTCGGCAACGTCAGAACTTATACATTCAGTAGCCTGACAAACGGCCAGACCTATTATTTTTCAGTTACGGCATATGACACCTCAAACAATGAAAGCTCTTTTTCAAGTCAAGTCTCTAAATTTATCTCTATTTCAGCCGACCTTAATGCAAACGGAAGAATTAACGCTCAAGACTTCAGCATTTTAATGTCTTTTTGGGGCTCAACCGCAAGGCCGGCCGCCGATGTCAATCAAGACGGCTATGTCAACGCTCAAGATCTCAGCATTATGATGAGCCAATGGACAGGTTGATTTTAAGTTCTAAAATTTAAACAAAAAATTAATTTAAAAATATGCGCAAATTTAAACTTTTAATTATTCTAATACAGATTGTTTTAATCAGCGTTTTTGCGATACCTGCTAAAGCCGCGTTGGTCGGCGATGTAACCAAAGCGACTTTGAGTCTTTCACCCCAGACGGGAAACTACAGCGCTAATGAAAGTTTCAAAGTTAATATCTATGTAAATACCGGCGGTCAGAATATAAATACGGTTGCCGCTTACCTTAAATATGACAAGAATTATTTTCAGGCTCTAAGTATTGATACAACCGGTTCGGCTTTTACCATTGAAGCAGAAAATGTCATTGATTCACCTAATGGAAAAATAAAAATTACCCGCGCTATCCCGACTCCCGGGATTAACTCTACAAACGGTTTTGTAGCGGCAGTTAATTTTAAAGCCCTTTCAAATAACACATCGGCAGTTGATAATGTAACATTTGATTTTACTCCGGGAGACCCAACTAAATCTGCTGTTTTTGTTGACGATGGCAGGGGAACTTATATTTTGTCGGGTGTTTATAACGGTAAATACACAGTAGGAAGTGGCGGGCCGATAACTTATCCTGACGGTTCGTTACTTAAGGCAAGCAATTCCGAAAAAGTTTATTTGATTGAGAATAATCAGAAACGCTGGATACCGACGGGAGATATATTTACATCCAACGGCTATTCTTGGGCAAATGTAATTGTAGTTGATTCAGCGATTATTGCTGGATATGCTGACGGGCCTAATGTTTTAGCCAGCGCTTCTCAATCTATCCCAGAAGGCGCGATTATTCGCGCCGTCGGCGACATTGACGTTTATATTGTCAAATATGTGGGAGCTAAAAAATTCAAGCGTCTTATTTTAAGCCCATCCGTATTCAACAGCTATCAACATCTTAAATGGAGTGATATTAAAAATATTGATAAATCAGTGATTGATTTGTTTACTACTTCGGAATTGGTTCGCGCTGTTGGTGACCCTAAAGTTTATAAGCTTTATCCTTCGGGCGACACGGGAGAAAAACGCTGGATTAAGACAGCGGGAACTTTCAATAATATGGGCTTTGACTGGGATGCTATTTATGAAATAAATCAAGTTGACAGAGATTCTTATATAGAAGGGGTGGTTATAGAATAACAATTTGCAAAAGATGCAAATAATTAAAAACGAACTTAAAGAAAAAATAAATATTTTTATCTTTTTAGCGTTTGCTATTCTTGTTGGCGCTGTTTTTTTTATTTCCTTCCGCGATTCAGGAGCTGACAGATCATTATTACAAAAATCTTCTCCTCGTCTCTATGCCGCTTTAGTTGGCAACACCACCCAGGCTACTTTGAAATTAACGCCAGACACAGGCACTTATAATGTCAATGATAATTTCTCGGTTGATATTTATGTAGATACTAACAGTCAAAATGTAGATACCGTCGCCGCCTATTTGAATTATAATAGCGTTAATTTTCAAGTTGTTAGCATTGACACAACCGGTTCTTTGTTTACCATGCAGGCTGAAAATGATTATGCTACTCCGGGAGTAATTAAAATAACGAGGGGCATTCCTGCTCCTAGTTTTGTCAATAATTCAAACGGTTTTGTGGCAAAAATTAACTTCAAAGCTGTTTCAAGTGCTAATCCTTCTTCTGATAATATAACTTTTAATTTTGTGGCCGGAGATGCAAATCGTTCAAATGTTTTTTTAGCCGGCAATCCTTTGTTGAGCGGTGTCTACAACGGCAGATACACGGTCAGTGGCGGTAGCAGCGACAGCCAGGCGCCTTCGGTGCCGACCAATCTTTCTGCCTCTGCTGTTTCTTCTTCGCAGATTAATCTTTCCTGGACAGCTTCAACCGACAATGTCGGCGTAACCGGTTATCGGATTTTCCGCAATGGCGTTCAAGCCGGCACTTCTGCAACTAATTCCTATAATGACTCGGGTCTTTCTCCTTCCACGACTTATAATTACAATGTTTCTGCCTACGATGCCGCCGGAAATGAATCCGGTCAGTCATCTCAGGCTTCTGCAACCACTCAATCGGGAAATGTCCCCGTTACTCTTTCTGTCTCCCTTTCAGCCAGCCCCAGTTCTGGAGCTGCTCCTTTATCGGGCGTTAGCTTGACTGTCAATGTTTCAGGCGGTTCGGGAAATATAAATTATACTTTCTATTGTAACCGTTCTGATTCCGGCATAAATATTACTACTCCCTATGACATTAAGATCGATAACCAGAGTCAGACTTCTTATACTGCAAGTAATATATGCAACTATTCATCAGCCGGCTCTTATACTGCCAAAGTAATTGTGGAAAGAGACAGTTCACAGGCAGAATCAAGAGTGACAGTGACGGTTACAAGTAGTCAGCCTCCTCCTCCAAGCGACACTACTCCTCCAGCCATTTCTTCGGTATCTGCATCTTTAATTACTTCCAATTCAGCTACAATTAACTGGGCTACTAACGAAGTTGCGAGTTCGCAAGTGGAATATGGACTGAACACAAACTACGGCACCCTGAGCGGGTTCAATTCATCTTTGGTAACATCTCACTCTGTCTTTCTTTCTGGTCTTTCTCCTTCAACCACCTATCATTATCGGGTCAAGTCCAGCGATACAGCCGGTAACCCGGCTACTTCAGGCGATTATACTTTTATCACCACTGCCGCTTCCTTAACGCTTTCGGTCAATCTTTCCGCTGCTCCTTCTTCCGGTGTGGCTCCGCTTTCTGGAGTTGACCTGATTGCTTCTGTTTCTGGCAGCGCCACAGGCAACATAAACTACACTTTTTATTGCAACAGGGGAGATATAGGTATTAATATTACAACTCCTTATCAGGGTAAATTCGATAATCAGGCGCAGACAAGTTATACGGCAAACGATATATGTAATTATCAAGCCAGCGGCAGCTACGGTGCAAAAGTCATAGCAGAAAGAGGGAGCTATAAGGCCGAGGCAAGAGTCTCAGTTATCGTAAATCCAAAACCAGCTGGCGGAGGCGCCAGCGGCGGCGGCAGCGCAACTAATTTTAAACCCATCGGTTATATTGACGAGGCCAACGGCAATTTGGTCAGTGGATGGGTTTTTGATGCAAATGCCAATACTTCGCCTGTCACAGTTCACATTTATGTTGACGGCACGATGGTAGGTTCTTCGGTTGCGAATTTAAGCCGTTCCGACATCATGGGCGCAGGAAGTGTTGTCAAAGATGTAAATCACGGCTTTAGCTATAACTTTTCTAACCTTTCGCAAGGGGAGCATACAGTCAGGGTTTATGCGATAGATGTCCCCGCAGGAAATGAAATTGAATTGGGCAGCTCGCCCAAAACGATAACTGTGGAAGAATCTTTAAGTTTTCTTAAATCAGTGCCGAAGGCTATTCTGACGAATCAAATTTTATTTTTTATTTCTTTATTTATAATTATATTTATCATATTAAAAATGATATTCTGATCTGAAAATCGTCTATTTAAATTTGCAGAAAGC
>PEYL01000076.1 GCA_002774415.1 Candidatus Portnoybacteria bacterium CG08_land_8_20_14_0_20_40_83
ACTTTTGGTTGACCAGGGCGAACAAGTGGCCCAGGGCCAGCTGATAATGTTAATGGGCACCACCGGCCGTTCAACCGGCTGCCATCTGCATTTTGAAGTCAGAGGCGCGACTAACCCTCTGGCCGGAAAGGCAAGAAATTATTAAAAAACTATTCTTAGAGAAATAGAGAAATAAAAAAGCCCCGATTAAGGGGTTTTTTATTTTCCTACTTGACAGGGAATTATTTTGGGTATATATTCATAATAGACAAAAAGCAAAGGTCGAAATTTATAAAAATAATTTAACAAAGGAGAAATAATCATGCCAAGACATGACAAAACCGGTCCTTGGGGCTGGGGCCCCGGCACGGGCTGGGGAATGGGTCCTTGCGGCGCAGGTCTGGCCTGGCGGAGAGGCGGCGGCCGAGGTTCTGGCTGGCGTTGGTTTGAGCCTTATCAGCCCCCTGGTGAAAAAGAAGAAAAAGAGATTCTGAAAGAAGAGTTGAAAGACCTGGAAGACGAGATGGTTCAGATCAAGGAGCGTCTCTCTCAGCTCAAGGACAAATAAAAGAAGGTTCGCGAGGCCGGCTCCTTTCCAAAAAAGGAAGGAGCCGGTGGAACCTTCTTGATTAAAGAATATCTTAAATAAACAAAAATGCCAAGACCAAGACTCTGCCGGAGAATCAGATTTAATCCTCATATCACCTATTTTAAACCCAGGGGTGTGCCTCTGAGGTTATTGGAAGTGGTTGAATTGACCAGTGAAGAGATAGAAGCTATGAGGCTGAAAAATATCAGGGATCTTGACCAAAACGAATGCGCCAAATTGATGAATACTTCCCAGAGCACCTTTCAGCGGATTTTATCTTCGGCTTACAAAAAAATCACTCAGGCATTGATCGGGGGCAAGGCGATAATGATAGTCAGGCGATAAACAGGCAGTCAACAAAAAAACCCTAACGGGTTTTTTTGTTTGTACTAGTGGCTATTGGCTAATTGCTAGTTGCTAAATTTCTTCCTTGGCTCTATATTGTAATGCTTCGGCCAGATGACTGGCTAAAATTCGGGGCTCGGCTGCCAGATCGGCAATGGTGCGCGCCAGTTTTAAAACCCGGTGATAGCCTCTTGCAGACAAATGCAGGGTATTGACCGCATTTTTTAAAATCTGCTGGGAGGCCGAATCAATCTGGCAGTGTTCTTTTATCTGCTGAATGCTCATTTCGGAATTGACAGAACTATTTTGGTTTCCAAATCTTTGGCGCTGCACTTCTCTGGCGCTCTGGACCCGTTTCCTGACAGCGGAACTTTCTTCTGAAACCTTTTCGCTGGCCAGTTTTTCGTATTTTAAAGCCGGCACTTCAATATGCAAATCAATTCTGTCCATGAGCGGTCCTGAAATTCTCCGCCTGTATCTTGAAATCTGCCCTTGCGAGCAAATGCAGGTTTTTAAAGGATTAGTGGCGTTGCCGCAGGGGCAGGGATTCATGGCCGCGATTAAAATGAAGCGGGCGGGGAAATTGAGCGTTCCCTGGGCGCGCGATACCGTGACCACTCCGTCTTCCAAAGGCTGGCGCAGGGCTTCCAAAACATCTCTGTGAAATTCGGGAAACTCATCCATAAATAAAACTCCGCGATGGGCCAAGGTTATTTCGCCCGGTTTTGGGTGGTTGCCGCCGCCAACCAAAGCGGGAGCGGAAGCCGTATGATGGGGGCTGCGGAAAGGCCGTTCGGTTATGAGCGGCCTGCCTTCTCTTAATCTGCCCGCCACGCTAAAAATTTTTGTCACCTGCAAAGATTCTTGCAGATTTAGCGGCGGCAGGATTGTGGGCATGGTTCTGGCCAATAAAGTTTTTCCCGCGCCGGGCGGGCCGGACATAATTAAATTGTGAGCGCCGGCGGCGGCAATTTCCAAAGCGCGCTTGGCATGCTCTTGGCCTCGGATGTAGGCCATGTCATAGGGCGAGTCGCTTTCTATATAATATTGGGCAACATCTGTTAAGGGATTTTGCTCCATTATTTGTTTTCCCTCCAGATGCAAAAATAAATCCTCTAAAGTTTCGGCGCCAAAAATTTTTAAGCCCTCAACCAAAGCCGCTTCGGCTGCATCGGCTTTTGGCACAAATAAATTTTCAAAACCCTTTTCTTTTGCCATAAGCGCGGCTGCCAGAACTCCGTTTACATGCCTTAGTTTTCCGTCAAGCGAAAGCTCGGCCAGAAATAAAGATTTTTCCAAATCAATATTTTTTGGCGCCACTTGTTCCGAAGCAATCAAATATGCCACGGCAATCGGCAAGTCGTAGCTTGGCCCTTCTTTTTTTAAATCAGCCGGAGCAAGGTTCACGGTCACGCGTCTGTTTGAATGATGGGGCGGCGAGGCGCCGGAATTTTTTATGGCCGAAGAAACCCTCTCTTTTGATTCTTTGACGGCGGCATCGGGCAAACCGACGATGGAATAGTTATGCAGCCCGGGCGACATATCAACTTCAACTTCTATTGGCAGGCAATCAAGGCCGACCAGCGCGGCTGAAAAAATCTTTGAGGGCATACCAGGTAGTAGAAATTCGACTATGATTTAAATTTAATATTAAATTTAAATCATAAAGTCTAAATAATTTTAACCCAGGCACGAAATTTGTATTCGACAAAATTAGTATACCACCAGACTTTCTTACCTGTCGAATTTTCACTACCTGGCATAAAAAATTTTTAACAAAGTTAAAATTAAAATTCTAATATGACTTATATATATTGTAGCATATTTAAACACGGGTTCAAACTTGCATTTTCCAAACCATTCGTTTATATTTTGGGATAGGAGATATAAGCCATGAAAAGAATTTTAATTTCAAAATTGAAGGAAAAGATTGGTCAAAAGGCCGCGATCGACGGATGGGTGCATGCTATCCGCAAGCAAAAGAAGATGCAGTTTGTTATTGTTCGGGACCAGACTGGGCTTATTCAGGCAATCCACGAAAGAAAAGGCGACGACGACCCTATAGAGAAAATAATCGATGGGCTTACTCCAGAGTCGGCGGTTGAGATTTTCGGAGTTGTTATTAAAAACGAACAGGTAAAACTTCAACAGATTGAGATTGTCATAGATGAGATCAGAGTTTTGAATTTAGCCACGGCGCCTTTGCCGATCGATCCAAAAAACACATCATTAGAAAATCGATTGGATTGGAGATTTTTGGACCTTCGGGAACCGGCAAACTTATTAATTTTCCAAGTCCAAACCACCATAGAGCAGGAAATGCGGAATTTCTGGGCTGAGAACGGTTTTATAGAGATCCATTCGCCCAAATTCATGGGTAGTGCGAGTGAATCTGGGGCTGAATTATTCAGGGTTGAATATTTTGGACGATATGCCTACCTTGCACAATCACCCCAGTTTTACAAACAGATGGCAATGGCCGCAGGTTTTGACAGGGTATTTGAAATAGGACCTGTTTTCCGCGCTAACCCTTCTTTTACTTCAAGGCATGATACGGAATTTACCAGCGTAGACGTAGAGATTTCATGGATCAAGTCTCATGAAGATGTCATGCACCTTGAAGAAAAATGGCTTCAAAGAATATTGAAAGGCGTAAAGGAAAAACACGGAGAACAGATTAAGGAAGTTTTTAATGTAGAGGTGAATGTGCCAGAGGTGCCATTTCCAAGGATTAAGATGGCCGAGGCTTATAAAATTTTAGAAGGCATGGGCCATACAATCGACAGGGGTAGCAAGGGAGATTTAGACCCGGAAGGCGAAAGGTTACTTGCCAAATATGCGAAAGAGCACTACAAGCATGAATTTGTATTCGTCACCGACTACCCTATTTCTGTCAGACCCTTCTACCATATGCGGTACGAAGAAAATCCATCTCTTACCAAAAGCTTCGATTTAATATGGAAAGGGCTTGAAGTCACCACCGGAGCTCAACGAGAACACAGGTACGAAATTCTTTTGAAGCAGACAAAAGAGAAGGGACTTAACCCAGAATCAATCCAATACTATCTAGACTTTTTCAAGTATGGATGTCCGCCTCACGGAGGATATGGTTTCGGACTCACGCGTATGCTGATGGTTTTGCTTGAAATTAAAAATGTGCGCGAAGTGACCTATCTATATCGAGGCCCGAATCGTTTACAACCATAAAAAGATTTTTATTAAAAGCCTGGGAAACTCTCCAGGCTTTTTCTTTTCCATTTTGACTTTTCCATTTTAAATTTTATCGTAATACCATATCGCTGTATGATTTATCGCAGGTTTTATATTTTGAAAGATTTAATAGATTAATAATTTTATTATGCTCTTTTTTTGCGTTTTTGCCTGCTTTTTCAACTTCTGTTTCAAGTTCTAGGTAATTTCCCAGACCGCTAACCTTATCAAGATGAACCCGTGTATTTTTATAAAGCCACAAGTCTCTTTGTTTCTTCACAACAACTTTTTCTCCGAGAGCTTCTTTGAAAATATTCTTCTCTTTTTTTAATTGAGATTTTTCTATTTTGGATACTAAATAAAAAGAGACTTTTGACGCTTTTTTATCCGGCCTTTGGTAAAATATTATTTCAAAATCGTTTCCGTTGTTTTCCCTGATCTTAAATCTGCCATTTGGGCAATTATAATAAGTATCTGTTTGCAGAAATTTACCTTTATGCTTTGCCCGCAATCTTTTTAATGCGTTAACTATGCCTCCAAAAGTATCAATCTGTAATTTCAATTCAATATTTTTCATATACAAGATTG
>PEYL01000073.1 GCA_002774415.1 Candidatus Portnoybacteria bacterium CG08_land_8_20_14_0_20_40_83
AGGCCGCAGGAATTTGTTTCTTTGGCCGGGCCTTCTGGCGCCGGAAAATCAACTCTGCTTAAACTTTTGATAGGCGAAGACAAACCGACGCAGGGCAAAATTATGCTGGATAACCAGAATCTTAATTTAGTAGGACTTGGCGATTTGCCAAAAATCAGAAGAAAAATCGGCATGGTTTTCCAAGATTTTAGGTTATTGGCCAATCGCACGGCTTATGAAAATATCGCTTTTGCCATGGAAGTGGCAGGGGACATAAATAAAGAAATAGAGCAGGATGTCCCGCAAGTTTTGGATGTTGTTGGCCTGGCCGACAAAACGGCTTATTTCCCGCACCAGTTATCCGGCGGAGAAAAACAGCGCATAGCTATTGCCAGAGCCTTGATTCATCGGCCTTCGGTTATTTTGGCCGATGAGCCGACCGGAAACCTTGATTTATTAAATACCTGGGATATTATTAAATTGCTTTTGAAAATAAACGAATTGGGCACCACGATAATTTTAGCCACGCATGACCGCGAGATTATCAATAATTTGGGCCGCCGCGTCATTACATTAGATAAGGGTAAAATGATAAGGGATGAAGAGAAAGGACGATACGTACTATAAAATTACCAATTTCCTCCGACAAAGTTGAGAGTCCTCGACAAAGTCGGGACAATTACCAATTTCCAATCCAGTCCCGTTGTGCGGGACATGCTATTCAATTTTGACATTGGACATTTGAAATTTTATTAGGAATTAGAAATTGGCCCGCCCTCGGCCGAGCCGAGGCGAGGCCGGGGAAATTAGAAATTATGAATTAATTAAGTCTATGTTTAAAACTAATTTAATTAGAGTTATCAAAACAGGCTTGCAAAATTTCTGGCGCAATTCTTGGCTTTCGGCTGCCACTATTTCAATAATTGTTTTGACTTTATTTGTAATTACAAGTCTTCTTCTTTTAAATGTGGTTACCCAGTCTATCGTGGCGGATTTGGAAAACAAAGTTGACGTCAGCGCCTATTTTAATTCGGAATCTCCGGAAACCGATATATTGGCAATCAGGCAGGATTTAATTAAACTGCCCGAAGTTAAATCGGCAGAATATGTTTCAAAAAACGAAGCGCTGAAACAATTTAAAGAAAGGCATAAAGACAATCCAACACTTATTGAAAGTTTAAATGAACTTGACGATAATCCTTTGCAGGCCAGCCTCAATATCAAAGCCCAATCTGCCTCTCAATTTGAACAAATTGTTAATTTTCTTGAACAGTCAAAATATGAGTCTTTGATTAACAAAGTTAACTATCATCAAAATAAAGAAGTAATTGACCGCGTTTCAAGCCTTGCTTCAAACATCGGAAGAGGCGGACTGATTGCCAGTTTTGTGCTGGCGCTCATGGCAATTTTTGTCACTTTCAATACGGTGCGGTTGACAATGTACAATTGGCGGGAAGAAATTTCAGTTATGCGGCTGGTTGGCGCCAGCAATTGGTATATTCGGGGGCCGTTTATTGTGGAGGGAATGATTTATGGAATTTTAGCGGCTCTTGTCACTTTGATTATTTTATACCCCGCCCTTTATTTTGTTTCGCCAAAAATAACTTCTTTTTTGCCCGAAGTTGACCTTTTGTATTTTTTTGAAGTAAATATCGGCCAGATATTGATTCTTTTGGTCGGTGTCGGCGTGGCGCTGGGTTCTCTTTCCAGCTTTATTGCGATAAGAAGATACTTAAGAGTTTAAAAATTAATAGATTGGAAGATTAAAGGATTGCGGGGTAGTGTAATGGTAGCACATCAGGCTCTGAACCTGAAAATCGGGGTCCGAATCCCTGCCCCGCAGCATTTCGGTTAGCTCAGGGAAGCCATAAAAATTAAAAAAACAATTATGACGCAAATAAATTTACATGGACATTCAGTTATTCATGATGAGCATGACCGCGAAGGTTATGATTATTTAGCGCATAAAATTCAAGGGGAAGAAGCAAAGGTGATTTTTGATTACGCCAAAGAGCATGGAACCGCCGAGTTTGAGACGCATTTAAACAAAAACTATTCATTGGTGCATAACTCTGATGGGACTTATACGATTGTGAAACGCTAAAAAAGTGGTGTGTATAAAAAAACAGCCCAATCGGCTGTTTTTTGGTATAATAAAAATAATGGAATATAAATTTCCCGATGGTTTTTTATGGGGTTCGGCCACTTCGGCTCATCAGGTTGAAGGCGGGAATTTTAATGACTGGACGGAATGGGAGCATGCGAATAGCGAGCGTCTTGCCGCAGAGGCGGCAAGACGCCATGCGAAAACGCACATGCGAATACCGGATTATATTTTAGAACGTTATCCCAATCCGCTTCAGCCGGAAAACTATATTTCTGGCAAGGCGTGCGACCATTATAATAGGTATGAACAGGATTTTGATATTGCCAAATCTTTGGGCCAGAACGCCCATCGTTTTTCCATTGAATGGAGCCGCATTGAGCCCGAAGAGGGTAAGTTCAGCGAAGCGGAGATAGAACATTATCGTAAAGTAATTTTAGCTTTGCGTCAGCGCGGCCTTGAGCCGTTTGTGACGCTTTGGCATTGGACCAATCCGACCTGGTTTGCGAAAAGAAGTGGCTGGTTGAATAAAGACAGCCCAAAATATTTTGAACGCTATGTTAACAAGATTACGCTATCGCTGGAAGACGTAAAGGTAAATTTTTGGATTACGCTAAATGAGCCGGAAGTTTATGTTGGTGCTTCTTATTTTTCCGGGCAATGGCCGCCTCAAAAAAGCAGTTTAATTTCGGGAATTAAAGTTTATCAAAATCTAATTAAAGCTCATCAGTTAGTTTATAAAAAAATTCATCAAATTTCTGGTAATTCTTTGGTAGGGACAGCAAAGAACAATAGTTTTTATGAGCCGTTCTCAGATTATTTATTAGATCGCCTGGTTGTTCGATTGAACCATTATTTGAGAAACGAGTGGTTTTTGAACAAGATTAAAAATTATCAGGATTTTATTGGGCTCAATTATTATTTTCATGACCGAGTTAAATTTAGTTTGACTCTCAAGAGTCCTGGTGGGATTTTTGTTAGAAATAAAAATAAGAACGAATCAATCAATAATTTAGGTTGGGAAATTTATCCAGAAGGAATTTATCGTGTTTTAAAAGATTTAAAAAAATACGATAAGCCGATTTATATTACGGAAAACGGGTTAGCTGACGCTAATGACGAAAAGCGGGCAAAATTTATTAAAGAGCATCTGCGTTGGGTTCATAAAGTCATTCAGGAAGGCGTTGATGTACGCGGCTATTTATACTGGTCTCTTTTGGATAATTTTGAATGGGATAAGGGTTTTTGGCCGCGGTTCGGTCTGGTTGAAGTTGATTATAAAACCACGGAGCGGCGCATCAGGTCGAGCGCCTATGAATATGCTAAAATATGCAAAAATAATGCACTAGAAATATGAATTGGCTGATTTTTACAATTTTGGCCTGTTTGCTTTACGCGGTTGTCGCCGTGTTCAATAAGTTTTTACTGGGACAGCGGGCGACGACAAAGCCCATTGTATTTACTTTCTGGCTGGGAATTTTGAGCATTTTTTCGTTCGTTTTGATACCCTTTGGTCTGGCCTGGCCGGGCTGGCCCGCTTTTGGGCTTGACCTGGCCGTCGGCGTCGTTTATTTTTTTGCCATTCTATATTTTTATGAAGCGCTGGACATCAACGAGGCTTCACGAGTTACTTCTCTGGCCGGCGGATTGACGCCGATAGTCGTTCTATTTTTTTCTTTGATGCTTTTGAACGAAAGCCTGACGATCTTGCAACTGGTGGCATTTTTCCTTCTGGTGGCCGGTGCGTTCCTGATTTCTTTTAAAAAATCCCGCGGGGGGTTCAAAAGCAGCGTCAAAGGCCTCTGGTTCATAATTTTGGCGGTAATTTTGAGCGCCATATATTGGGTGGCAGAAAAATATATATTTGAAAATCAAGGTTTTGTGACGGGATTTCTCTGGACGCGGCTCGGATTTATTCTGACGGCAGTGACAATTCTGGTTTGGCCGGCCTGGCGGAGAAAGATTTTTTATTCGGAGAGCCAGCTAACCTTAAAAATCAGTTCGCTTTTTGTCACCAGCAAATTGTTCGCTGCTTTCGGCTCACTTTTTATCCATCTGGCCTTATTGCTTGGCAGCGCCGCGCTGGTGAATGCTCTAGGCGGGTTGCAATACGTATTTTTGCTGATTTTGGCGATAATTCTTTCCAAAAAATTCCCCGACTTTTTGAAAGAGGAGATAAGCGGCGGGGTACTGGCCCAAAAAATCGTCGCCGTTTTGCTGATTGGGGCAGGATTGGCAATTTTGGCGGTGTAAATCTCGCTTGGGTATCGCCTCCAAAAAACGCAGTCGGCCCGAAAAACGTAAAAAGTTACTTATAACTTGGCCGCTGCTCAGCGCTCGCCGCGCCTTAATCAATAACCGAACAAATACGCCGGCGCGTCTGCGCGATGTTTTTGGAAGGTGATACCCTCGTTCAAAGAATAAAAAAAGAATGAAAAAAATTTTCACTATTTTAATAATCATTGCGGCCATTGCCGGTATTTTGCTTTATCTTGGCCGTCAAACCGCCGATCCGAACCGCAAAATTGATTGGGGAACAACTTATTCAAAATTATTTGCTCAAAAAATGGGGCTTGATTGGCAAAAAGTTTATTTAGAAATCCTGGATGATTTAAAAATAAAAAATTTGCGTTTAATTGCCTATTGGTCCGAAATTGAACCAGAAAAAGAAGTTTTCAATTTTTCTGACCTTGATTGGCAGATTCAGGAAGCGGGCAAACGCAATGCAAAAATTATTTTGGCGGTGGGTCGAAAATTGCCGCGCTGGCCAGAATGCCACGAGCCCGAATGGGCAAAAAAACTGGAATTGGATTTAAATGCAGCTTTGTATCTTAAATCAAATGAAAAAGAGTATCTTTTGGGGTATATTGAAAAAACGATAAATCATTACAAAGCAAATCCCAATATTATTGCCTGGGAGGTTGAAAATGAGCCTTTTTTGAATTTCGGAGAATGCCCGGCACTTAATGTTCAATTATTAGATGAAGAGATTGCATTGGTACACAGATTGGACAGCCGGCCGGTGGTTGTGACAGATAGCGGAGAGTTGAGTTTTTGGGTGAGGGCGGCTGATAGGGCAGATATTTTTGGTACAACTATGTATCGCTGGGTTTGGTCTCCTTATTTGGGCAATTACAAATACCCGATTCCGCCGGCTTTTTTCAGAATTAAAGAAAGATTAGTCTGGCTTTTTGTCGGGCAAGAAAAACCATTTGTTGTGATAGAACTTCAGGGCGAACCTTGGCAGCATAAGCAAATTTATGAAATATCGCAGGATGAACAAATGAAAAATTTGCCGTTTAATGAATTTAAAAGCGTTTTTAGTTATGCCAAGGCAACGGGTTTTTCAGAGTATTATCTATGGGGAGCGGAATGGTGGTGGTCGTTGAAACAAAACGGGTATCCGGAATATTGGGAATATGTAAAACAATTACTAATTTCTAATTCCTAATTTCTAATCAAATCCCAATGACCAGTATCCAATTACCAAAATTGCCCCGCGCAGCGGGGCATGGATTGGAAATTGAAAATTGGAAATTGAAAATTTAACTTTATGTACTACTTAGGTTTTGATATCGGCGGTTCCAATATAAAAGCCGTCTTGGTCAAAGAAAAGCAGATAATTAAATCGGCAACGGAAGTCACGCCCGATAATCTGGAAGGCTTGCTTTCATTGGTCCTTAAAATAAAAGACGGTTTAACCGGAGAGATCCCGGCTGGCGAGATCAGCGGCATTGGTTTTAGTATCGCCGGCGCGATAGATGCAGCAAGAGAAAAAGTATTGAATAGCCCCAATATCCAGTATTTAAATGGTCAGCCAATTAAGAAATTGTTGGAGGAAAAATTGAAACCCCTCGCCATAAAAATAGAGCATGACGTCCATTGTTTTTTACAGGCGGAAAAAGAAGTCGGTTTGGCCAGAGATTTGAAAAACGTGGTTTATTTAACCGTCGGCACCGGCGTTGGCGGTGCTTTTATGATAAACAGAGAAATATTTATTGGTGCTCATGGCGCTTCTGGAGAAATCGGTCATATGATAATTAAGGCAAGTCAGCAATTAGACCTCGAAAACTTAACGGCCAATGAGTTCGTCAAGAAAAAAGTGGGAATAAGCGCCGTTGAAGCGGAAAAATTGGTGCGTTCCGGCGACCAAAAAGCCAAAGAACTTTTTGATGAGAGAGGCAGAAATTTGGGCATTGGTATTGCCAATATTATCAATATTTTTGACCCCGAAGCGATTATTATCGGCGGGGGAGTTGTCAGCGCGCAAGAATTTATTCTGCCGGGCATCAGAGAAGGGATAGAAAAATTCGTCATTTCGCCAGCCGGCAAAGAAACTAAGATTTTATTCAGCGAATTGAGCCACTTTGGCGGAGCGCTTGGCGCGGCTTGGTTGTTTAAATAAAAACACGTTATATTTTAAGATATATATAAACTCAAAAAGTCGGAGATGAATTTAACTAAATAAAAAATATGCCAGAAAAACCATCTTTTTTAGATAAACCAGAAGAACGAAAACAGGAAGACAAAGAGAAGGAGCAAAAAGAAAAAAAGTTATATACCACCGGACGGGGAGAAGTTATTTCTGAGAGAGAAAAGAAAGATCTGCAAAAAAGAAGCTGGGACGAGATTAAATAAAGCCTGCTTCTTTTAATTGCTTAATAAAAACCCCACTTTTTCAATAGGGTTTTATTAAGCGGCTTCATCTTGATACGATCGTATAAATATGATACCATATAATATATGGGAAGAGGCGAAATGATAAATAAAATTTTTTTAACGATAGATAGAATTCTGGAAGAAGGAGAAATAATTTTTTCTCGTCAAAGTTTATGGTCTAAACTTAATAGAATTTCAAAAACTCAAGATGATGGTCGACGAGAATTTAATCAAGTGCTTCGACGCTCAGTCGAGCACAACTGGATTGAAATACAAGAAAAAGGCGAGAAAGTTTTTTACCGTTTAACTCCTCTTGGCGTTAAGAAACTTAGTCTTTACAAATTTAATGAAATAAAAATTAATCGGGGAAAATGGGATGGTTTCTGGCGCCTGATAGTTTTTGATATTCCAGAGACAGAACGCCAAGGCCGAGATGCACTCAGGAAGGTATTGCAGCATTTTGGATTTTATTCATTACAAAAAAGTGTTTTTATCTATCCATTTAAATGTGAAAAAGAAATAAAAAATTTATGTGATTTTTGGGGTATTTCAAACTGCGTAGAAATATTTTTAACTCATTCGGTTGGGAAAAAAGAGGAACAGTTAAGGGGGTTTTTCAATATATAAAGCGAAGGATTCGTTTTAATACGATCGGATAAAAATGAAGTCTGTATTGATTGACTTGGTCAATTTTTTTTGCTAAAATTGCGAAGTAATATGGGTGAAAATAAAAATAGAATTTACTTAGACTATGCGGCTACTACCCCGGTTGACCCGGAGGTTTTTGAAGCAATGAAGCCGTATTTTGGCGATGATTTTGGCAATCCTTCTTCGGCTCACCAGTTTGGCCAAAAAGCTCGGCAAGGATTGGATAAGGCAAGGGCGCAAGTAGCGGAATTTTTTGGCTGCAAGCCCGAAGAAATCATTTTTACCAGCGGAGCAACAGAAAGTAACAATTTGGCGATTAAGGGCGTTATATATAAAATTCAAAATTCAAAATTCAAAATTCAAAGTTTGCCGCACGTGATTACGTCCCAGATAGAACATCATTGTGTTCTTGATACTTGTAAAAACTTAGAGGAAACTGGTTTTGCCCAGGTAACTTATTTGCCGGTTAATAAAGAAGGATTGGTAGAAATTGAGGCATTAGAAAAGGTAATCAAAGAAAACACGGTTTTAGTTTCCATAATGTACGCCAATAATGAAATCGGCACGGTCCAGCCGATTGAAGAAATCGGCAAATTGATTAAAAAACTTAACCAGTCGCGGCAGCAGAAGATTTATTTCCATACCGACGCGGTTCAGGCGATTAATTACCTGAACTGCAAAGTTGACGCGCTGCAGGTTGATTTGCTGTCAATGTCGGCCCATAAGTTTTACGGCCCCAAAGGCGTGGGCGCGCTTTATATAAGAAAAGGCACTCCGGTCAAAAAAATCCAGGATGGGGGAGCGCATGAATACGATTTGCGGGCCGGCACGTATAATATTGGAGGGATAGTCGGTTTGGGCAAGGCAATTACAATGATTAATTCTCAAACCGCGCAGAGAATTAAAAAATTAAGGGATAAAATGGTTGAAGAGGTTTTAAAATTAATTCCCAATTCAAAATTAAACGGTTCGCGACAACATCGTCTGCAAAATAATGCCAATTTTAGCTTTCCCGGAGCCGAAGGAGAATCCATTATGATGGCTTTGGACCAAGAGCGTATTGCGGTTTCAACTGGCTCGGCTTGCGCTTCGGAAAATTTGCAGCCGTCGCATGTTCTGACGGCTTTGGGGCTTAAACCCGAGGAATCTCACACCAGTATCCGCGTGACATTGGGCAAATATACGAAAGAAGAGGAAATAGATAGGTTTTTGGAAGTTTTGCCAAAAGTTGTGGAAAGACTGCGGCAAATTAGCGGTTCGGGCAAGGCTGACAAGAAAAAACTGCCGGATGACTTCGGGTGTTAAATTTTCGCTCGGATATCACCTCCAAAAACCGCAGATCTCGGCTCAGCAATTGCTTTTGGAAGCGTCTGATTTGTCCTAAGCTAAGCCAAATCAGACTCGCCAATTTTGCTTGCTCCTCCGACGTCCCGTCGGAGACCGTGCCCGCTCGCAAAATTGAGCGTTCCAAAACCAATTGCCTCGCCTCGTAAAAAAAGAAGCGATGTTTTTGGAAGGTAATACCCTCGCTCTTAAAGAAAAATTATGTATAGCAAAAAAGTCATTGAACAATTTTTGCATCCCAAAAATATGGGGAAAATAGATAAACCGGATGGGGTAGGCACGGTTGGAAATATTTTATGTGGCGACCAGATGACGCTTTATATAAAAGTCAAAAACCTGCCCCGAGCGAAGTCGAGGGGTAAAAAGGGCGAAGAGATTATAGACGACATAAAATTTGAATCTTTTGGATGCGCGGCGGCAATTGCCACTTCTTCCATGATAACGGAAATGGCCAAAGGCAAGACCTTAGAGGAGGCATTAAAATTAAATCGTGAAATGGTTGCCAAAAAGCTGGGCGGCTTGCCGCCTATTAAGATGCATTGTTCAAATATGGCAGCGCAGGCTTTAAAAAAAGCAATTGAAAATTACCGGAATAAAAACCAGAAACCCGAAGCTCGAAATCCGAAAGAATGAACAAAATTCAAATATCCAATATCCAAAAACTAAAAAAATAAGAATTTGAGCATTTGAGAATTTAAAAATTCATTCTGGGTTCTGGTTTGGGATTTTGGAATTAATTTTATGTTTAACCAAAAAGACCAATTTATCAAAATTATTGTTGTGAGTATTTTAATTTCTTCTCTTTTCGGTTTTCTAGCTGGCGGCTTAGCTTCCAGCTGGTTTCTTAGCAAGGGTAACTTAAATTTACCCCACTTTTTATCAAAACCAAACACTCAGAGTCAAATTCAAGTCCTCGCTCAAGAAGAAACGGTAGTTAAGGCAGTTAAAGAAACTTCTCCGGCCGTGGTTTCAATTATCGCCACCAAGGACTTGCCGGTGATGGAGCAGTATTTTAAAAACTACAATCCTTTTGGCGATTTATTCCCCGGATTTGAGTTTCAGATTCCGGATTATCGCCAAAAAGGAACCCAAAAACAGGAGGTGGGCGGCGGCACTGGCTTTATTGTTTCTGCCGATGGTCTAATCCTGACCAATAAGCATGTCGTTGATATTCAAGGAGCTGATTATACGGCTTTGACCAATGATGGTCAAAAATATCCGGCCAAAGTTTTGGCTATTGACCCGGTTCAAGACATCGCTATTTTAAAAATAGATAAAAAGGGATTACCAGTGGTCAAACTGGGTAACTCCGATAGTTTAGAAATTGGTCAATCAGTGATTGCGATTGGTAATGCCTTAGGCGAATTTAGAAACACGGTGAGTGTTGGCGTCATTTCTGGCCTCAAGCGCTCAATTGCTGCCTCAACCGGTTTTGGCTCCCAAGCCGAACAGCTGGAAGGAGTAATCCAGACTGACGCGGCCATTAATCCAGGTAATTCTGGCGGGCCGCTGCTCAATTTGTCCGGGGAAGTTATTGGAATTAACGTGGCGATAGTTCAGAACGCGCAAAGCATTGGTTTCGCCCTGCCGATAAACTTGGCCAAACGTGATATTTCGCAGGTGCAAAAACAAGGGAAGATTTATTATCCGTTTTTGGGGGTGCGCTACGTCATTGTTACGCCGGAGATAAAAGCCCAGAGAAATTTGTCGGTTGATTACGGCGCGCTGATCCTGTCAGGCTCCGGGCAAAACGAGCCGGCTATCACCCCGGGCAGTCCCGCGCAGAATGCAGGACTTCAGGAAAATGATATAATATTGGAAGTGGATGGTTCAAAGATTGACATGACCAATACTTTGGCTAAAATAATTCAGGGTCATAATGTCGGCGATAAAATAAGTTTAAAAATATTGCATCAAGGGCAGGAAAAAACAGTACAAGTGACATTAGGGGAGAAAACATGAAAAAATTCAAAAATCAAAAATCAAAGTGCAAAATGACAATTAAAAATGTAAAATTTTGAATTTTGAACTGTCATTTTGATTTTTACATTTTGCATTTTGAATTATTAAGAACATGCAAATTGATAAATTTACTATAAAAGCACAAGAGGCGCTTAGAGATGCTCATAATCTCGCAAGTGAGCGCGGTCAGCAGCAAATCGATGTTTTGCATCTGGCGCTGGCTTTGATTTGGCAGTCCGACAGCATTGTTGTGTCAATTGTCCAGAGGTTGGGCGTTAATTTGGCGTTGCTTGAATCGGAATTTGAAAAAGAATTAGGCCGTCTGCCAAAAATCAGCGGCGAAATTCCTTTTGGTCAGGTATTTTTGAGCCCCGAACTTGGGCGGCTCATCAATCAGGCCAGCAAAGAAGCGCAGAATTTGCAGGATGAGTATATCAGCTGCGAGCATCTGCTTTTGGCTATTTTTGAAACATCGCCGAAGGTCAAAGAAATTTTTCAGATTTTTGGCATTGACAAGCAGAAAGTTTTAAACGTGATGGAAGAAGTAAGAGGCGGCCAGCACGTAACCGATATTGAACCGGAATCAAAATACCAGGTTTTAGAAAAATATACTAGAAACTTAACGGATTTGGCGCGCAAAGAAAAACTTGACCCGGTTATTGGCAGAGACGAAGAAATCCGTAGAATCATGCAGGTTTTATCGCGCCGCACAAAAAATAATCCGGTTTTAATCGGAGATGCAGGCGTTGGAAAAACCGCCATTGTTGAAGGTTTGGCCCAGAGGATTGTGGCCGGTGATGTGCCAGAGAGCTTAAAAGATAAAGAACTAATTGGTTTGGATTTGGGAGGCCTTGTGGCAGGGACAAAATTCCGCGGCGAATTTGAGGATAGAATAAAAGCTGTTTTGAAAGAAATAGACCGTTCGGCCGGCAAATTTATTTTATTTATTGACGAACTTCACACTTTAGTTGGCGCAGGGGCGGCCGAAGGAGCAATTGATGCGTCAAATTTGTTAAAACCGGCGCTTGCAAGAGGAGAACTGCATGCGATTGGAGCGACGACTTTAAAAGAATATCAAAAATATATTGAAAAAGACCCGGCGCTCGCTCGGAGATTCCAGCCGGTTTTTGTTTCCGAACCTTCAATTGAAGACACAGTCGCCATTTTGCGGGGAATTAAAGAAAAATATGAAGTTCATCATGGAGTGCGGATAACCGACGCGACAATTATTGCGGCAGCCACTCTTTCTGCCCGCTATATTTCAGACAGGTTTTTACCCGACAAAGCGGTTGATTTGATAGATGAAGCTGCATCGGCGCTTCGCATGGAAATTGACAGCATGCCCGTTGACCTGGACCAGACCAGGCGCCAGATTATGAAACTGGAAATTGAAGTGCAAGCTCTAAAAAGAGAAAAAACAAAAGATGCCCAAGGGCAGCTCCGTAAACTTAATAAAACGCTAAGCGAACTGAAAGAAAAAAGTAGGGGAATGGAGCTTAGATGGCGGGCGGAACATGATATTATCGCAAAAATAATGGAATCAAAGAAAAAAATAGACATATTCAAACAGGAAGCGGAAATTGCCGAACGAAAAGCCGAATTGCAAAAAGTGGCGGAAATCAGATACGGAAAAATTCCAAATCTTGAAAAAGAGATAAAGGCTTTGCAGAAAAAATTGGTGGAAGTGCAGCACGGTAATCCACTGCTTAAAGAAGAAATTGGTGAGCAAGACGTGGCCAGGGTTGTTTCTCGCTGGACCGGCATTCCTGTCCAGAAAATGCTTGAGGGAGAAATGGAAAAATTATCACGCATGGAGGATGAACTGCACAGACGGATAATTGACCAGGAACAGGCGATAAAAGCGGTGGCAAGCGCTGTCAGGCGGGCGCGGGCCGGAATTTCTGAAGAGAATAAACCGATTGGCTCTTTTATATTTTTAGGCCCGACAGGGGTTGGGAAAACCGAGCTTGCTAAAGCGCTGGCCGAATTTATGTTTAATGATGAAAATGCGCTTGTCAGGCTTGATATGTCCGAATATATGGAAAAGCATACGGTTGCCAGAATGATTGGTTCGCCCCCGGGATACGTCGGTTTTGAAGAAGGAGGTCAGTTGACCGAAGCCATACGACGCCGGCCATACAGCGTAGTTTTGTTTGACGAAATTGAGAAAGCACATCCGGAAGTTTTCAATATCTTGCTGCAGATTTTGGATGATGGTCGCTTAACCGATGCCAAAGGCCGCCATGTCAATTTCAAAAATACTATTGTTATTATGACTTCAAATGTCGGTAATGAAATTGTGAAAGAGTACATCCTTGGTTTTACAGCCGAGCGGCCGGAACGTGAGGCCCAGCAGATGAAAAACAAAGTTTTGGAAGCCCTCCATCAGCAATTCAAGCCAGAATTTTTAAATCGGGTTGATGAAATTATCGTTTTTGATGCGCTGACCCAAGCAGATTTGGCAAAAATTGTTGATTTACAGCTGGAACAGGTGCAAAAAAGGATGGCTGATAAAAAAATCAAAATTAGGGTAACCAAAGAAGCAAAAAAATTACTGACGGTCAAAAGCTATGACCCGAATTTTGGAGCGAGGCCCCTGAAAAGAATAATCCAGCAGCTAATTTTGGATCAAGCAGCTAGACACATAATTGAAGGAAAAATAAAAGAAGGGGACACAGTTATTTTTGACGAGCAGAACGGTGAAATAACAATTCAGGTGCCAGAAACCGTCAAAACTTCAAGATAGAAAACGCGTTCTTATGGCAATTGCAAAAAATAAATTTATTAATTTGGGTCTAATGTTTGTTTTGGGCGGCATTGGAGGAATTTTGGGTTGTCAATTACTGTTTCCTTGGCTGGCCGGTTTTTCTTTTTTAAAAAATATAGATTGGATTAAAAATATCGGCGAAAGAACGACGGTTATCAATCGCACGGAAAGAATTGTTATTACAGAAAACGAAGCTTTGGGCGATGCGATTGAAAAAGGCAGCGGCATTGTTTTGGGAATTGTATCTGAGCGGACAGAAAAAATAATCGCCAAGAAAAAAATTACGCTTGAAAAACCGGAAATATTAGGACAGGGGACTGGGTTTATTGCTTCTTCCGACGGTTTGATTATAACTGCCCAAAATTTGATTCCCGATTCAGCTCAAAAAGTATTAGTAGTATTAGGCGGCAGGCAAATTGAGGCAGAAATTAAAAAAATAGATAAAGCATCGGGAGTTGCTGTATTGAAAATAAATGAGAATAATTTGCCGGTTTTGCCTTTTTCAAACAACGAAGTCAAATTGGGTGAACAGCTATATTTGATTGGCGCAAAATCGCCGGATTTTAATAAATTTGTTGATGTAAGCATTGCAAAACAAGTTTCCCCTATTTTAGTTGCCGACTTTGCCGGTAAAGAAATTATCGGCAGCCCGATATTCAATATCAAGGGCGAGATAGTCGGAATAAATTGGGCCGACTCGCTGGGTGAGGCAAAAATAACGTTGTCAGCCGCGATAAAAGAACTGCTTAAATAGTTTAAATCATAGAAGCACTGATTATTTTTGATCGGTGTTTTTTATTTGAGGAAAATGATAAAATCTGATAACATTGAAACAATGAAATATTTGGTATAATAGTAAATTTGGGTATAATGGTAAATTCGTGAGGATTTTTTAATGGTGTCATGCTGAACTTGTCCCGATGGTAAAACCATCGAGGATCCTCGATAAAATCGGGATTTCAGCATCTAAAAGCATATAAAGCAAAGGAAGGCTCAATTATGAGATCCTGAAATAAATTCAGGATGACAAATTCAGTAAATTTTTACAAGCCTGATCTAAATTATTTACTTTTAATGGCTCCGTTACCTAACAAAATGCAGTTTTCAGCATTACATATTTACCATTAAGTCGGGGAGGCAGAAAAGATGTTTCGTAATTCAAGGTAATTTTTCGCTGTCATTCCGACCTTGAGCCGGAATCCAGATTTTACCTTATTAACTTGGATTCCTGCTTTTGCCGAGCTCAGCTCGGCAAAAGCAGGAATAACAGAAAGGCAAGTATGCGGATACTGGTTACCGGCGGGGCCGGATTTATGGGAAGTAATTTCATAAAATACGTTCTAAAAACACACCCTTCGTGGCAAGTGGTGAATTTAGATAAGCTGACCTATGCGGGGAATTTGGATAATCTGAAAGAAATTAAAAAAAACAAAAATTATAAATTCGTGAAAGGGGATACAGTCAATAGGGGAGACGTGAAAAAAGCGATCGGGCAGGGCGTTGATAAAATTTTTAATTATTCGGCCGAGACGCACGTTGATCGTTCAATTTTGAAGCCCGAAGCATTTATAAAAACCGATGTTTTTGGAACTTTCACGTTGCTTGAAGCGGCCAGGCAATATAATGTCGCACAATATATACAAATATCAACTGATGAAGTCTATGGCTCAATCAAAGAAGGTTTATTTAATGAAAATAGTCCCTTTGAACCCAATAGCCCTTATTCTGCTTCCAAGGCCTCTGCTGACCTGCTTTGCCGCGCTTATTTTAAAACCTTCAATCTGCCCATAATCATTACTCATTCCTGCAATTTTTACGGCCCGAATCAATATCCGGAAAAATTAATTCCTTTATTTATTACAAATTTGCTTGAAAATAAAAAAGTTCCAGTTTATGGCAAAGGAAATCAGACACGCGAATGGATTTTTACGGAAGATTACTGCCGGGCGATTGATTTGATAATTCAAAAAGGCGAGCCAGGGGAGACATACAATATCGGAACAGGGTATAGAAGGAAAAACATTGAAGTGACGCAATTTATTCTTTCGGAACTTGGTTTTGGCCAAGAGATGATTGAATATGTTGAAGACCGGCCCGGACATGATTTGAGATATGCTTTAAATTCTAAAAAATTACTAAAACTGGGCTGGGCGCCTTTCCTGTCTTTTGAAGAAGGATTATGTCGTACAATAAAATGGTATCAGGAAAATAGGGAATGGTGGCAAAAATTAAAATCAGGAGAATATTTAAAATATTATAAAAAACAGTATCTCAAACGATAAAAATTAATAATCCCCTGCTCTTTTTCTCAAGGCCTTATTTCTAAAATGGTCTTTTTTATA
>PEYL01000069.1 GCA_002774415.1 Candidatus Portnoybacteria bacterium CG08_land_8_20_14_0_20_40_83
TTCGCTTCGGCGTCGGAATACTGGCGCAAGGGGTGCTTCATAAAATATGAGCTGACGTCTAGATATCCGCCTTTATGCCTGTCCAGCGCGAGACGCGCGCATCTTAAAGCATCTATCGCCACTCCCGCGGAATTGGCTTTATCGTCAACTTCCAGACGCAGTTCCATTGAATAAGGTACATCAGCGAACATTTTTCCGTCAATTCTTAAAAAACATAATTTTGTGTTGCCCAGAAACGGAATAAAGTCGCTGGGCCCGATATAAATTTTATCAGCTTTTAATTCTTCTTTCAATTGGCTTTGGACAGATGTTGTTTTGCTGATTTTTTTTGACTTTAAACGGGACTGCTCTTTCATATTCAGAAAATCGGTGTTGCCGCCGACGTTCAACTGATAGGTTTTTTCAATTTTGGTTCCCCTGTCATCGCAAAGTTTCGCCAATACCCGATGGACAATCGTTGCGCCGATCTGGCCTTTGATGTCATCTCCTATCACTGGCAATTTAGCGCGAGCGAAGCGAGCACTCCATTTTTTATCCGAAGCAATAAAAACAGGAATGCAATTGATAAACGCGCAGCGCGCCTGGAGCGCGACATCGGCCCAAAATTCAGTTGCTTTCTGGCTGCCGACGGGCAGATAATTTATCAAAATTTCGGTTTTGGTCTTTTGCAGTTCTTCTAAAATTTGGCTTTTTAGCTTGGCCGGACTGGTTGGATTTTTAAGCGGTTGAATTTTATTTAAAACGTAGACCCCCACACCGTCCAGAATAGGAGCTTCTTTAACAACGGTTTTGCTTGGGGGTAATTGCGTCCATTTGACCATATTCGGACTTTTGTAAACTGCCTCGCTAAGCGGCCGGCCAATTTTATTTTTGCCGACGTCAAAAGCGCTGACAAATTCAATATCGCTGAATCCATACGGGCCGATTCGCTGGTGCATCAAGCCGACCACCTCTTTTGCCTTGTGATTTTTGTAATATTCAATTCCCTGCGCCAGCCCGGCAAAACAATTGCCCGCGCCGATGACACCGACGCGAATAATTTTAGGCATAAAATTATTAAATACGAAATTCTAAATCCGAAACTCTAAACAAATTCCAAATTCAAATATTCTAAATTCAAAACAGATTTAACTCTTCCCACCCTCCTCTTTAAAAAAGAGGGGAAGCTCCCTCTTTTATTTTAAGAGAGGGTTGGGGTGAGTTATGTTTTTATATTTGGATTTTGGTAATTTGATATTGTTTAGGATTTCGTGCTTCTGATTTCAGATTTTTATACTGACATTCCTCTTAATATTCTCACCTTCTCTTGCATGGGCGGATGCGTCACCCTCCTTCGCTATCTCCTTCGCGTAAAGCTACGGAAGATCGAGGAAAGCTACGGAAGGGCAAGACTCATTGCATTGGCCGACTACACCGACATGCCACGAAGGATGCGCACCCGTTCTTCTATTGGCGGATGGGTCATGAATAACGTACTGAAACGTTTTTTCTTGAAAGGATTGGCGATATAAAGATGGGCGGTGGCATCGTTAGCCACAGATAGTCTGATTGGGTCAGCCACGATTTTTTCCAAAGCCGAAGCCAGACCTTCCGGATACCGCGTCAGCAAAGCTCCGTCTGCATCGGCTAAAAATTCCCGCTTGCGGGAAATGGCAAGCTGGATCAGGATTGCCGCCAAAGGAGAAAGTATTGCTAAAATAATGCCAACTATTGATAGAATCGCGCCGATTTGCCCGCCTTCGCGGTCGCGGCCGCCTCGGCGTCCGCCAAAAAACGAAAATCTCAAAAACCAGTGGGAAAGCAGAGAAACGAAGCCGACCAAAACCACGATGACCGTCGCCAATAAAATATCGCGGTTGCCGATATGCGAAAGTTCGTGCGCGATGACACCTTCCATCTCGTTTTTGTTTAGCTGCTCGACCGCGCCTCGCGTCACAGCGACAACTGCGTGTTTAGCATCTCGCCCCGTAGCAAAAGCATTAATTGCCGGCTCGTCTATTATGTAAATTTTTGGCGTGGGCAGGCCGGCGGTGATGCATAGATTCTCAACAATATGGAAAAGCTCGGGATTTTCTTCGTGTTTAATCTCATGCGCCCGGCTGATGGCGAGCGCGATTTTGTCCGAAAACCAATAGGAAACAAAACTCATGCCGGAACTAAAAATTACCGCCACCCATAAAATCGCAGGCTCGTTTAAGCTTAAACTGAAGATATAGCCGAGCCCGATTATAAAAACCAAAAAAACCGTGATTAAAATCCAGGTACTGCGGACATTTTTATCAGCTTGTGTGTATAAAGTTGGCATACAGGGTAGTAGAAACCTGTCTGCCGACAGGCAAGATTCGACAATATAAAATTTAATTACTGCCGGGCGGCAGTCGAATTTTTCAGGTAGTGAAAATTCGACTCGTTTTTTTTTCTGTGCCTTCGGCAACCAGTCGAATTTTCACTACCTGATTTTCACTACCCGGTATAATATTATATACGACAATAATACCAGAAAAATTCATTATTTTCAACAAAAAGTTCGCCAGAGCGGCGAACTTTTTTGCTTAAAACTTAATCACTAATCACTATCAGCTAGCAGCTAGTCGCTATTTTAGTAGTCCATTCCCATTCCGCCCGGCATTCCCATGCCGCCCGGCATTTTCATATCTTTTTTTTCTTCCGGCAAATCAGTCACTACGGCTTCGGTAGTCAGAAGCATAGCGGCGCCCGAAACCGCATTTTGCAATGCCAGGCGCACAACTTTTGTCGGATCAATAATGCCGGCTTTAACCAAATCTTCGTATTCGTTAGTTAAAGCATTGAAACCATAGTTGCCTTCATGTTTTTTTACTTCAGATGCCACAACCGCCCCATCTTCTCCGGCGTTTTTGGCTATCTGACGAATTGGCTCTTCCAAAACTTTTTTCAAAATATTGACGCCCGTTGCTTCGTCCCCCTTTGCTTTGACTTCGTCCAGGGTTTTGATTGCCCTTATTAAAGCTACTCCGCCGCCCGGCACTATTCCTTCCTCAACCGCCGCTTTGGTTGCAGAAAGAGCATCCTCAATTTTGTCTTTTTTTGCTTTCATTTCAACTTCTGTGGCGGCGCCGACTTTAATTACGGCTACTCCGCCGGCTAATTTTGCCAATCTTTCCTGAAGTTTTTCTTTGTCAAAGCTAGAATCGGTCTGTTCAACTTGTTTTCTTAGCTGGGCAATTTTGGCCTCAATATCCGGCTTTTTGCCCTTCCCTTCAATGATGGTTGTATTGTCTTTTGTGGATATGATTTTTCGGGCGCGACCGAGGGATTTAATATCCGTATTTTCCAGCTTCATTCCCTTTTCCTCGCTGATAACCTGGCCGCCTGTTACAACCGCAATATCATCCAGCATTTCTTTTCTCCTGTCGCCAAAACCAGGCGCTTTGACTGCCAGAGTATTGAACGTGCCGCGAAGTTTGTTGACCACAAGAGTTGCCAAGGCATCGCCTTCGATGTCATCGGCAACAATGACCAGTTGCTTGACTCCGCCTTTGGCCAGTTTTTCAAGAACCGGGATAATATCCTGGAGCGATGCAATCTTTTTATCTGTTATTAAAATATATGGATCTTCGTACTCGGCCTCCATGCGCGAAACATTAGTAATCATATAAGGCGAAACGTAGCCCTTATCAAACTGCATTCCCTCAACCACTTCTTTTGATACGCCAAAAGTCTGTGATTCTTCAACCGTGATGACGCTGTCCTTGCCAAGTTCCTGCATGATGTCCGCCAAAAGATTGCCGACTTCTGAATCCTCGGCCGAAATTGTGGCGACCTGGGCAATTTCTGCCCGGCTTTTTATCGGTTTTGACATTTTTTTCAAAGCGGCCACTATTGCCTCTGTGCCTTTCTCAATACCGTGTTTAAATTCCAAGGGATTAGCGCCGGCCGCAACATTTTTCAAGCCTTCGGAAATTATCGCCTGGGCTAAAATTGCGGCTGTGGTTGTTCCATCACCAGCCGTGTCGCCGGTTTTTGATGCCACTTCCTTGACTATTTCGGCCCCAATATTTTCAAACTTATTTTCCAGTTCAATTTCCTTGGCTATTGTGACGCCGTCGTTGGTGATATAGGGCGCGCCAAAACCGCGGTCCAAAACCACATTTCTGCCTTTTGGTCCTAATGTGACCTTGACCGTATCGGCTAATTTATCAACGCCTCTTTTGAGCAATCGGCGAGCTTTCTCGTCAAATAATATTTGTTTGGGCATATAAATGGTGTCATTGCGAGGAGCGAGCCGCGTAGCGGTGAGCGACGCGGCAATCCCGTCCACTAACAAACAATAGCTGTTAGCTACGGGATCCCTTCGGGCTTCGCCCTCGGGATGACACGGTGGTTATTATTCAATTATTGCGAGTATATCTTCTTCCTTTGCAATTAAATATTCTTTACCGTCTATTTTTACTTCATTTGGCCCGTATTTAGTAAACAAAACAATATTGCCCTTTTTAACGTTCATCGGGATGCGCTTTCCGGATTCATCAATTTTGCCCGGTCCAATAGCGATTACCTTACCTTTTTCCGGCCTTTCTTTATCAACGGTTTCGGGCAGAATTATGCCGCCTTTTGATTTTTTTTCGTCTGTCAAGGGCTCCAGAATGACTCTGTCGCCAAGAGGTTT
>PEYL01000088.1 GCA_002774415.1 Candidatus Portnoybacteria bacterium CG08_land_8_20_14_0_20_40_83
TTGAATATGTCGGCCTTGATAATTCGCAAAAACTGATTGAAATTGCCCGTCAAAAACATCCCAATGGCAATTTTCAAATCTTCGACGGTTTAAAAATACCTTTCCCAGATAATTATTTTGACGCCATTTTCTGTATCGCTGTTTTGCATCATATTCCCGGAGATCAATTAAGGCAAGAATTTTTGAGAGAGGCAAAAAGAGTTCTGAAGCCAGGTGGAAAATTGATATTGAGTACTTGGTATTTATGGCAGAAAGATACATTCTGGGGACTGCTTATTAAGTCTATATTAAAAAAATTAGTTGGCAAGTCAGAATTGGATTTTTTAGACACCACGGAACCCTGGGGCAAAATTACTAAAAGATATTATCATAATTTTAGAAAAGAGGAGTTGAAAAGATTGATAAAAAAAAGCAGTTTTGAAATTGAAAAGTTTTTTGTTTTGGAGAGAGGGGCGAAGAATAAAAATCTGGTGGTCATAGCTAGTAAATAGCTACGGAATACGGATCAATTACGGATATACGGATAAATCCCTCCCAGCCTCCCTTTACTAAAGGGAGGTACTCCCTCCTTTTTAAAGGAGGGTTGGGGTGGATTTAAAAAATCCGTATATCAGTATAAAATCCGTAATCCGTAGTGTTGCCATGCAACTAATTGCCGACTTTCACATCCATTCCAAATATTCCCGCGCCACATCGCGCGACATGGATTTGGAGCATCTTGAGCAGTGGTCAAAAATAAAAGGCATAAAAGTTTTAGGCACGGGCGATTTTACGCATCCTATTTGGTTTAAAGAATTAGCAAGCAAGCTTGAACCGGCGGAGAAAGGTTTATTTAAGATCAAAGCGAACGCTGGAAACGGACGGCCAAAAAATGGCAATGACCTTAGCTGGTATACTCCGTCAATAAAACCCGAGGAGATCCGTTTTATTCTGACTACAGAAATAAGCTGTATTTATTCTAAAAATAATCGGACCAGAAAAATTCATTTGATTGTATTTGCGCCAAATTTTGAATTTGTTGAAAAATTTAATACGCATTTGGGGTGGCTGGGCAATTTAAAAGCAGATGGCCGGCCGATTTTGGGGCTTGACGCCAAAGAATTGGCTAAAATCGCTTTAAATCTGTCAGCCGATGCAGTCATTATTCCCGGCCATGCTTGGACGCCATGGTTTTCAATTTTTGGCTCAATGTCTGGCTTCAATTCAATTGAGGAATGTTTTGATGAGTATTCACGATATATTTATGCGATTGAAACGGGACTTTCTTGTTATGATAAAAGAACAGAGGCTTTAACTAATGATGGATGGAAAAAATTCTCTGAAATTCGGTATAGCGATAAAATTTGTACTTTGAATCTTGAAACTAAAGAGATTGAATTTCAGAACCCGACAAAAATACACTCTTATAACTATAAAGGCAAAATGTATAAATTAAAGACTAAAAGAGTTGATTTATTAGTTACTCCAAATCATAAACTTTTATACAGTGCTTGCGATTTTCGGAAGCCACCAGAATTTCTTCTAAAAGAAGCAGAATTTTTATTTGGTAAATCAAAACGATTAAAGAAAGACGGCATCTGGAAAGGTAAGAATATTGATCATTTTACCCTACCAGCTGTTAAAATAAAACACGGCAGTAGATATTATTCAGGATTTCGAAATAAATCTGAAAAGCAGCTGCCCATAAAATCTTGGTTAAAATTCTTTGGGTTTTGGATAGCCGAAGGTTGGACGACTGAAGGCAAAAATGGAGATTATAATATTTGCTTAGCTAATCGCGATGATGCCTTGCTTTCTGAAATGAAAGAAATTCTTGAAAGTTTTGGCTACGAGGTTTATTGGGACAAGAAAGTAAATAACATTATTAGAGTAAGAAATTATCAATTGTTTCATTATTTAAAACAATTCGGCAAATGTTCTAATAAATTTATTCCTCCGGAAATAAAATCTTTATCAAAGGAACTTTTAGAAATATTTTTTGAATATTACATTGAGGGCGACGGCCATAGGTACGGTCGTAGTAAAAAGGGGCTATCTGCGACCACTATATCAATTCAACTAAGAGATGATTTACAAGAAATTGCACTTAAGCTGGGAATGTCCGCATATTATAAATTATATAACAAGAAAGGAACTTTATTTCGGAGCCCCGGGTACGATTATAAAAAGATATATAGACAAAGCGCTGACTCTTGGGTGATTTACTTCATACGAAAAAATATCCATACGGTTTTACCCTCCACTATCAAAAAATATAAATACGTCGAATCTTGGGTTGATTTTAAAGACTCAGTATATTGTGTAACTGTTCCAAATCATGTAATTTATGTTAGACGAAACGGCATTCCATTATGGTGTGGAAACTCGGATCCGGCCATGAATTGGCGAGTTTCAAAATTAGATAAGATAACCCTTATTTCAAATTCCGATTCCCATAGCCCACAAAAGATTGGCCGTGAAGCGAATATTTTTGAAGGCAGAGAGATGAGTTATCAAAAAATAACTGAAGCGATAAGACTGGGCGCTCGCGCCCCCCAATCAAACCCGCTGCGCCTAACCAGCACGCTTGAATTTTTTCCCGAAGAAGGCAAATATCATTATGACGGACATCGTAACTGCAAGATAGTTTTTTCGCCGGCAGAGACAAAACAGCACAAAAATATGTGTCCGGTCTGCGGCCGGCCGCTCACTATTGGCGTGATGAATCGGGTTGAGGAACTTGCCGACAGGCCGTCTGGTTTTTCGCCAAAAGGAGGATTACCGTTTTTAAGCCTGATTCCGCTTGAAGAAATTATTGCCGATGCATTTGGATTGGGAGTTGGCACTAAAGGGGTTGACCGTGAATACAGAGATTTGATAAATAAATTTGGCAATGAATTTAATATTTTATTGAATGCTTCAAAAAATGAGTTGGAACGCGCGACAAAGCCGGAGGTGGCTGAAGGGATTATTAGGGTGAGAGAGAAAAAGGTCAAAATTGAACCCGGTTATGACGGCGAATACGGAAAAATAAAAATTTTTAATGACGGCGAACAAAAAAAATTCTCAAAGCAGAGCAGTCTGTTTTAATATAACTAAGAATTGCGGAAAAATAAGCCAGAATTGATTTTTTTATTAAGTTTATTATATAATAGCTATAGACAAATAAGTTAGTCTCCCGCGCACCAAAAAGCTAAAGTTTTTATTACGAGAATGAGCTTTTGGTGCGGGGTTCCGCCTCACGCTCAAACGTGGGAGGAGCCAAAAAAAAGAAAGTGTCTCCGCCTTTGCGCGTGAGGCTCCACAATAGAGGTCATTAGATATATTTAAAGTATATTGAAGGCCAAAAAGAGTTATTAACTTATTCAGTCTAGAAAGTGAGGTGAAAAAATTTGGCCTTCAATAAATTTGGCAAAGGACCTCGCAGAGATGACAGCGGCGGCGGAAATTTTCAAAGACAGATGTTTCAGGGCGACTGGACCTGTTCTGATTGCGGAGCAAAAATATCCGAACTTCCATTTCAGCCGGCTCCGGATCGGCCGATCTACTGCCGAGATTGCCATCAAAAACGTAGAAGCGAGCGGTTCAGCCGTTAATATATATTTACCCCCTACCTATTCGATTGATTTTTATAATACTACAATAGATGAGTAAAACATTTTTTGCCTCTGCGAGAGAGCAATAAAAAATGTTGTAAGAATAGGTGTGGGGGTTTTCAGCTGACAAAAGCCCGTCCGCCAACTGGCGGAGCGGGTTTTTGATTTGACCACTTTTGTCTTCTGTGCTAATATATTTGAAATTAGTTTTTTTAAAAATAAGAAGGAAGGAGGGAGAGATATGCATATACATTTTGGAGAGCCATTGATTGTGGACGGGGATTATTTTCAGAAGTTGGTGGGCGGCAAAACCGGTGTGGCGTTGATAGGTGATTTTTGGGCTTTTGATGTGGATAATCCCACAGAGGCGGACGATATCACCGGCAGGAAAGTTGGCGAGGTTATTGTTATCTCAACTAAACTGACGACGATTGCTGGTTTTAACAGCTATGATTTACGGGATATAAAATCATTAGGCTTTAGGTCAAAAGAAGAAACGACGAGAACCCTTAACCATCGATATGGCAAAAATGTCCGTTGGGTAACGATTACAAAATTTTTAGTGCTTTCGAAGCAAATTCATCGTCTGCCCGGAAAGGAAAAGGAGGCAAAAGATGGATAAAAACGAGAAGAGGCAAAAAATAGAGTGGACTGTAAAAGATTTCTTAAGAGGAGGCGATCGTGAAGTAACCCTTCGGTTTGACCCCAATGATGTAATTACTTTGCGGTGTCATTGCGAATATGATTCAGCACTTTGCGCCAAAGAAGGCAATCGAGTGATGCTTCTGAGGAAGGTTGAGGTGAAAAATAAAGATGGTTCTTGGAGTCTTTACCCCAGCGTCACTTGGCTTGACGGGGTAGAGAACGAAGAACAATTGATGACCCGTGCCATAATAAAAAAGACCGGTGAAAAAGGAGCTACTATAATGGGATCTACCGACGGAGTGCCAGATGGGGAGTTGATGGTAGGAGCTAAGGCGGCAGGCATCTATACCGAAAGCATAGACGGGTAAACGGATTCTAATCAGGCCGAACGATAAATATTCCCATCGTTCGGTTTTTTCTTGCTTAAATTTGAAAAGTTTACGATAATCAGATCATGGATAAGAAAAAAATTAAAGCTTTGGTTTTGCTTTCCGGCGGCCTGGATTCAATTCTAGCCGCTAAATTATTATTGAAACAGGGGATAGAAGTTGAGGCAATAAATTTCCGGACTAATTTTTGCGGCCCTTCCAAAGCCAGGCCGGCGGCACAGGCGCTTGGTGTGTTTCTGCGCGAAGAAAATATCCGCGAGGAATTTTTGAAAGTTTTGA
>PEYL01000051.1 GCA_002774415.1 Candidatus Portnoybacteria bacterium CG08_land_8_20_14_0_20_40_83
GACCCTTTTTTGTTTATAGAAAGCCGGGCCCGGCGTATCAAGTTTTATGGCCAGAATTATAAAAGGATAAAACGGTAATGAAACAATTCCCATCGCCAGAGCGTACAAAATATCAAGCACTCTTTTGATTGTTTCATACAAATTTTTCTTTTCTATCATCAGGTTTTCAAGAAACCAGACTTCTTCGATCGCCGAAATCGGCACTTTGCCGGTGATTTTTTCATAAAAAGTGGGCAGATCGTATAAAGTTATGTTTAAAGGAAGGCAGTGGTATAGATTTCTGACCAAATTGACGTCTTTGTGAGGGTCAATGGCGGTCACAACCGTTTGAATTCTGTCTTTAACAATGCGTTCAATCAGATCAAAAATCAATTCAATGTCTTTAGGCAGAACGGTTGTTTTTATTTTAAAGCCAAACTGGGGATTTGTTTCAATATATTTTATCAAATCTTTAGTTTCTTTAGTTTCTCCAATAATCATTATATTATCCAAAAGGGTATCTGAAATTAAGAGACGGTTATAAATTTGTCGCCAGATAATGAATAGGCCTGCAAAAACAGCGATATTTAAAAAGAGGACCGTTTTTGGGGTTATGCCAAAATAAGGAATAAAATAAAAAAACGCAACCGATATGGCAACGTTTATTAGGAGAGCCCTGAATAGAGTTGTAAAAAAATTTAGGTTATTTCTGGCGATATTTAAATCATAGAGCCCGATTATATAAAAAATCACCAGCCACACCAAATAGATTATTGAAAAAGGGAGGAAATGCTGGCTTGCAAAAGTCGGTCTTAAATAATCCGGGTTGAATCCGGAGCGCAAATAAAGAGAAAACCACAATGACAAATAGAGGACCAGTACGTCCCCTCCCAATAGCAAAACTTTTTTTATTTTTGCGGCTAAAGTGCCCATCCCAGGTAGTAGAAATTCGACAATTTTTAATTAATTCGCTGCCAGCCCCGTAGTAGGATTTCGACAGGAGCAAAGCTTTTTATCCCGTAGGGAATCGAAATTTCACTACGGGGCCAGGCAGCAGTCGAATTTTTCAGGTAGTAGAAATTCGACTCGTTTTTTTTCTGTGCCTTCGGCACAAGTCGAATTTTCACTACCTGATTTTCACTACCTGGCATATTTTCAGTTAATTCATTTTAACATTTTTTCTTATTTTTGCAAGGCTGGATGTTTTCTCGAACCTTTGACTATTCAGAATGGAAGACATATAATTGAAATAACTTAAATGAAAAAAATATTGATAAAAATTTTTTTTGTTTCAGCCGTTTTTTTTATCTTATCTTCTTTTGCTAAAGCAGATACGCTTGGCGAGCATACGCCTTTTTTTGTTGACAGCTCTTATGATTCATTAGATCGTAGCGCTCTTGTTGCGACTTTGCAGGAAGTAAGCGCCAGAGCATATTTTTATGCAGAAGATGATTGGTGGAATAGTTTGAGTTCGCAAGATAGCGCCAAATCAGCCATCCATTTATTAGCAGCCGAATTTGATCAAAAGATATATCCTAAGCTGATTCAGGTCTATGGTTCGTTGTGGGAGCCGGGTATTGACAATGATTATAAAGTCACAATTTTAATTTCCAGAATTAAAGAAGGCGCCGGCGGCTATTTTAATTCTGCAGATGAATATCAAAGAAACAGTGTCCCCACTTCAAACGAGCGGGAGATGATTTATCTAAATTCTTCATACTTTGATACTTTGAGGGCGAAGAGCTTCTTGGCGCATGAATTTCAGCATCTAATTACTTTTTATCAGAAGGATAAGCTGCGCGGCGTTGCGGATGAAGTTTGGTTGAACGAGGCAAGATCCGAATATGCATCAACTTTGGTAGGGTATGACGATGTATTTGTGGGCAGCAATTTGGAAAAAAGAATTTTGGATTTTTATAAAGACCCTTCCGATTCGCTGACCGAATGGACGAACGTCCCGATAGACTACGGCTCAGCTAATCTTTTTATGCAGTATTTAGTTAGCCATTTTGGAAATCAGATTTTAACAAAAATGGTTCAAAACCCGTATGCGGGCATAGCCAGCATCAACGAAGCACTCAAGCAGCTGGGATTTAAAGAAACGCTCTCGGATATCTTTTTTGATTGGACAGCTGCTAATTATTTGAACGATTGTAAAATTGAAGGACAGAAATACTGCTATTTAAACAATATATTAAACGAAAAACTAAAAGTATCTCCTACGGTTTCTCAGCTTCTTTCAAGCACGGGCATTTCTTCGATTAGTTGGACGGATTTTGTCAAAGATTGGAGCGGCCACTGGTATAAATTTAGCGGCGGCAACGCCAATTTAAAGCTCAGTTTTAAACAAGCTCCGAGCACCACTTTCAAAGCGGCGTATATCATTCAAAAAATAAATGGTTCGGCTGAAATTAAATTTATTAATCTTGACGCCAGCGGCCAAGGAACCGATCTGGTTGAAAATTTCGGCACTGATGTTTCTTCGGTAACTTTAGTTCCTGTCAGCGTAACGAATACTTCGGGGTTTGGAATTTCCGAGCCATTTCGCCAATTTTCTTATCAGGTAAACCTGACCACAGAAGCAGTTATGCCTTCTCTGCCCTCGTCCGTGCCTTCAAGTGTATCTCCGAATTATCCGGACGGCTCACTCATCCGCGCCAAAGGGGATTATAAAGTTTATGTTTTGAGCGGCGGCTACAAGCGCTGGATTCAAAATAGCGAAATTTTCAAATTTTATCCTCATTTTGGCTGGCAGGCGGTGATTGAGGCGACACCAGAGGAACGCGATTGGTATCGTGACGATTGGCTAGTAAGAGCCGATGGCGACCTGCGCGTTTATGAAATTAATGGCGACGGCACAAAACACTGGCTCAACATGACAGCCGAAGAATTTTCGCAAACGGGCCGAATCTGGGATATGGTTTATATTATCAACAATTCGGAAAGAGATTTTTACAAGACAGGGGCGGACGTGATGTTTAGATAATCCTTAAGGCCGAAAAGATAGAGTGCCGAAAAGATAGAGTCAAGAAGTAAATCTATCGGGTTAGGCCACGATCGTGGCCTAACCCGATAGATAGACTCCAAATTAGAAACTAAAATTTAAACGATGAGCGATTTAAATTCCACAAAACAGAAAATTTTATTATTGATTTTCGGCGGTTTAAGTTTGTCGCTGACCCGTTCGCCAGGTCAATATTACAAGATTTTGGGCAAGATGATAAAGGGATGGAAACAGATAAAAGAGACTGAATTAAAAAAAGAGATAAGACAACTCTATTATTCCAAGCTTGTGAAAACAAAAAATAATTCTGATGGCACATTAACCTTGCTTCTGACGGAGAAGGGAAGGCAGAAAGCCTTAAAATATAATTTCGACATGATGAAAATTACTCCCCATGTTTGGGATGGTAAATGGCGGATGGTTGTATTCGATGTCCCCGAGGAACGCAGAGATGCCAGAGATTCGCTTAGGGCAAAACTTAAAAATTTAGGTTTTTATGAATTACAAAAAAGCGTTTTTGTCCATCCTTTTAATTGCAAAAACGAAATTGATTTTATTATAGAATTGTTTGAATTGCGGCGGCACGTTCGTTATGGAGTTTTAGATTATATTGACAATGATTTGCATTTAAGAAAAATCTTTCAAAATTTGATTTAAGGTATTTGATTTGAAAAGGGAAGATTCAAGAAATAAAATGTTGTTGGTTAGACTACGATCGTGTATTAACCAGAAAAATTTTTTAAGAAATATTATTGTTAATAAATTTTATTGTTGTTTTTTGATTTAAGAAATTAATGAGAATATGAAACAAAAATTAAATTGTCGAGAAATTGACAAACCAGCCGCGCTGATTTATTATGGGGTATAATTTATGGAAGGATTAATAAGGAGTTAGGTTTTTAACAAAATAGCAAAAAAGGAGGAAAAAAATATGGCAAAAGTATTAGTGATTGGATGCGGAAATGTAGGAAGCGTGGGGCTTCATAAAATGGCGCAAATGCCGGAGGTTTTTTCGGAAATTCACGTAGTTAACAGGACTAAAGAAAAAGCTGAAAAGGTTAAGGCGTCGGTTTATAAGAAATCCCGCGGAAAAGTCGTTCTCAATATTCATCAACGCAATGTAGGTATATTTGAGGAAATGAAGTGGCTTCTGAAAGCACGAAAACCTGACTTATTGATTCATTGGGGTCATCCTTATGATAATTTAACCATTATGGAAGCATGTCTTGATTGTGGTATACCTTATATAGACACGGCGTGTTATGAAGAACGAGAGAGGTGCGGTTTTTCTCATAAGTTGCAGTGGGCAAAAAATAAGGATTTTCAAAGGAAGAAGCTGCTGGCTTTGCTTGGGTGCGGTTTTGACCCAGGAGTGACAAATGTTTTTTCCGCCTATGCGAGAGATTATCTTTTTGATAAGGTATATACGATTGATATTTTGGATTGCAATGGCGGGACTAAGGATCTAAGAATAAAATTTGCTCCAAATTTTGATCCGGAATTGAATCTTCGGGAACTTATTTTGCCCGTAAAATTCTGGCGAAAGGGGGAGTGGCAGGAACGAGGCAGGATTTTTGATGACGACGCGATTTATTTTAATTTCGATTTTCCGGAAACGGGAGAATTCAGCCCTTATCTGATGTACCACGAAGAAATAGAGAGCATTATTAAGAACATGCCGGACTTAAAACGCATCAGGTTTTGGATGACGTTTTCCAAAGAATATCTCACATATTTGCGCGTTCTTTATAATGTTGGCCTGACAAGGATTGACCCGGTTATGTATGAGGGAAAACCAGTAATTCCGGTTAAATTCCTTGA
>PEYL01000010.1 GCA_002774415.1 Candidatus Portnoybacteria bacterium CG08_land_8_20_14_0_20_40_83
TTGTCATACGACACCCATTATATCTGCCTTTCATAGATCCTCTAAGTGGAGGATATCATATGAACCAGCGCACTTAATTGACATTTTATGCGTATCTGTAATAATATATATAAATGTTGGTAGATGTTAACGATATGACGCAGTAACTGATTGTAATTGTAAAGTTTTTTGAATAAAAGCGAAAGGATCATCCGGATTAAGTCTTGAATTGAATCTGTAAGCCAGCTCTTTGATATACTCAAACATATATCTTTTCGTCGCGTGATGGTACATCCGTATCAGTTTGTTTTTAAACACAGACCAGACATTTTCAATCGGATTCGTCTCTTTGAATCTGACGGCATGATTAATGAATACATTAACAGTTTTAAGCCAGGAGGCCGCATATTGATAGGATGAATAGTCATCAGAAATAAATTTGGCTTCCCGGTTTGTATGATGCGAAATACAGGTCGCAATTACCCTGAAGTCCATTGATTCCAATTCAAAGACTTTTATCTGACTTGCTTGTTGGTCCAGAGCGCCAAAAACCAAGGTTTTACCTGTTGCTCCGCGGCCTCGCTTGCCCTTTCTTTTGCCGCCAAAATAGCTGTCATCCATGACAATTACAGAGCCGTTAAGTTTTTCCTTTAATTCAGGGACAACCAGGCGAAATTTCCTGAAATACCGGCTGACAGTTTGGCGCGATAAATTAGTTAATCTTGCAGTCTGCTTTACCGGCATTTCCTGGAGCCAACAATCCAGCAGGCAATATATTCTATCCAAAGGAAGCCTTGATCCTTTAAGAAAAGATGCCGACTTTAAAGAGAATCGTTTTCTGCATTTTCTGCACCAGAAGCGATTATCCTTTGTCCTTCTGACTTTAAAAGAACCGCAATATCCACAACGTGCTCGTTTACCAAGGATTGCCTTCTTAAACAGCAAGAGAAGTTGATTCTTGGTATGTGAACATTTTATACTAGTCATAGGCGTAGAGTTATTGATTAATGCTAAAGTTTTAGACCTTTACTTAATCATACTCTGCGCCAAATTGTTTACATATACCTAAATGTTTTTGTTTGGCAAAACTATAGCCGGTTTTCCGGCTGAAAGGCAAGTTTTTTAACAATTTAATAAAGTTTCAAAGAAAAGATAGGAGGATTGTTATGAAAACATTACTTTCTCGATTCGGCGAATTTCTTAAGACCAGAAAAGGCCGTTTAACCACTTTGTGGATCATCACCGCCCTGCTTTTAATTGTCGCCTTATTTAATGGCTTTGGCCAGCCGGTTTTTTCATATATTTTTTATGGCAAAACAGCCGAAATCGCCAAGCCAAAATATGGCCAGTCTGTCTATGAGCAATGGTATCAGGGCGAAAAAAATATTGCCAAAATTGAAGGACGGGAATGGCAGGACCCGCGAAAAAAAGAGCAAGCTTCCCTTATTGGGAGCTGGAAATGGTTCATCATTTTTGGTATATTCTTTTTTATTTCTGCTATCTATCAAACAGTCGATATCCTGCAAAGAGGTGGTATAACGATAAGAAATCTTGCCAGCCAATTATTGAGCTCTGTAAAAGATGCCTGGAGAAATCACCGGAAATATCAGCTGGCCAAGTTGAAGATAAAAGTGAAAATGAAACCAAGCGCCAATCCGCCACTTTTAAGAAGCGGCGAGGGCGAAGAACTGCCGAGAGTCAAAATTGGCGATTCGATTGGAAGATTGTTTTCTATTAATTTTATTTCCGATCTTCTTGCGCCAAGAGTCAATAAGGTAATTGACCGAACAATAGATAAACTCATTAAAGCACTAAGGGGGTGATACTATGAAACTTACACCAATAAAAGGAGTATTTGCTTTGTTGGTTGGTGCGATAGTTTTGAAAATTTTCTTTCCCTGGTGGTTTGTCACATTAATCATCGGTGGCGCCACTTGCTTTGCAGTATATAAATGGGTAACCATAAAAACTGGCGTAAGTCCTGTTTGGGCAAAAAGATTTGCAGGGCTCGCTATTGTCATTTTTTTGATTAGCCTATTTGTTACTTTTTTTGAGACAAAGTGGCCATGGGTAGCCAAAGCACTTGATAGCCGTCAGCTAGTTATTAGCCTCGGCATAGCCGACTGGTTGAAATCTAAAGAACCTCTTAGCTTACGCATGAAGATGGAAAAACTGAGAGAAGAGTTAATGAAGGCGGAAGAACAGAAGTATATAAAAAAGATAGAACCCATTGAGGCAAAAATAGCGGCTGGCCAGGAATTGACAGAGGCTGATCAGAAAATCATTAAAGAAGCTGAAGATAAGTTAAGGGAATTGCAAAAGAAAGCAGCGGGAGATAAGCCGTTACCGCAAAAAGATGAGAAGCAGAATGTCTTGCAGCCAAAACAGGAAATAAATGTAAAGTATTTAACTTTTCGTTTTTCTGTTCGAGCCGGAGAGCCATCAGCGGATATATTTGCGCTTCCAAAAGATCAATGTTGCTGGGCAAATTGGTGGGGGCCGGAAGAGACGCAGATTATTAACAAAGATGGTCAAATTATGGGTCCGCTGTTAAAAGAATACGGCATAAGAAAAGAATTCAGCGAAGGAGTCCGATTCCAAAGTCCAATTGATGGCATTGTGATTGTTTTTCAGGCCAGCAGAAAGGAAGATTTGCCATCTATTGATCGAGTAAAAGAAATATGGAAAAAAGAGCAAAATGCATATCTTAAGACAAAGCAAATCTCAGGACCGCCGCCTGAGCCCCAAAAACCGGTTGAATTGGCTTTCTTGGGCAAAGACTGCAAGTTTTTAAAATTTGAAGAAAACGAGCATGTTATCAGGTCGCCCAATTGGATCATAAGGCTGGTTTCAATTCAAATTACAGAAAGAGGAAACCTAAGATTAAATTTTTTGCATACAAATTCTAAGGGAGGAAGGTACACAAAGCTGTGGATTGGGAAACCAGAAGAGACAACATACCTCGTTGATGAATCCGGTCGCAAAATTGGTTTTGTCAGCGAACGGAATCTTGGTACAAGCATAGATAGGAAAGGTAAAACAGTGCTTGGTGGTAAAGAATTTCCTTCGGGAGTACCGATAGCTTATGCAATGGTTTTTTCCCGGCTGCCGGAGAATGTACGCAAGCTCAATTTTGTTTCAAAATATGCCTGGGGCAGCAATTACCCATGCTATCAGTACGAAGAGATTGTAATTAGGGGCATCAAACTATTTATGGAAAAAAGCCAATTGACCGAGATAAATAATCCGCCTGACGAAGATCGGCCCAGCAAGGTTCTAATTGAGCCAGAAGCGCAGGGAACAAACGAAAAGAAAGTGGCTGAAGAAAAAATAGCCGAAGAAAAAACATCTGAGCAGAGACAAGAAATAAAAAAAAATGAACGCCAAGTTTATAAAGAGAAGAAGCCCAATCAGACTTCCAAATCTATCGGCCGGCAGATTTATGAGCAAATGTTTAGAGGCGGGCAAAGATCGCAAAGATATCCGTACAGGAGGTAAATTTTTATAATAAATAAAGCTAGTGATAAATTTTTCACTAGCTTTTTTCTTTTCCGCTAAACTTCGTATAAAAAGATTTTTCCCGGATAACCTTCAATGACTTTTTTTGGCGTCCAGCCGTGGAGCGAAAAGGAGTAAGAAATGATTTTGGTGCCGGGGCGAAGCTCTTTTTCGAATTTGGGTTTTAATCTTTTCATAGCATGAATTGATAAAAAACAGAAAACAATATCGGCCCGGGATAGATCCTGCTTATAAAAATTTTTGTAATAAAGCTGGGCTTTTTTAATTCCGTGAAAAAATAGATTAAGCCGCGCAACGGCATATATTATTGGCGCTAGTTCAAATCCGACGACTTCTGCGCCAAATTCCTTTTCGGCAATTATCAAGGCTTTTCCATCCCCTGCTCCAAGGTCATAGAGCTTTTGATTTGGTTTTAAGTCCGCAAGCTTTAAAGCCTCTTTAATCGCTTTTTTTGGGGTTTTAAAATAAGGCGCGCCGATAAAAAAACTGTAAAATGTCAGGCCGGCTAAAATAACGAATATAACCAGGCTGATTATATAAGAGAGAGTCATGGGTTTAAGAGCTTTACTCCATTAACTTCTGGATTTCTCGCATTATTATCTGCGTGCCGATTTCAATATTGCCCTCTGCATAATTTTGGGCCAGTTTTTCTTGGAGCAAGAACGGCTTGCCGATAATTACTCTGACGCTGTATTTTCGCAAAAAAAAGTTCTTCCAGGAGAAAGTCTGAATGCCGCAGATGGCCACGGGCAGAATCGGCTTGCCTGTTCCAAGCGCCAAAGTTGCCACTCCCGGCCTGCCCTGTTCCAGTTTAAATTCTTCAAAGGGATAGCGCTTGCCCTGCGGGAAAATAACCAGCGAGCAGCCTTGTTCCAAAACCTGCTTTGGTTCGGCTAAAGATTTTTCCATGCCCTTGCCTCGCCAGGCGCGCAAAGCACCCAGAAGTTTTAAAAAACCGCCCCAAAAAGGAGCAGTTATCAGAGAGTCTTTGGTAATGAAATAAATTGGATAGGCAGGAGAGCCGAAAGGCAGCACAGTGCCCAAAATCGGCGGGTCAAGATAGCTTAAATGGTTTGAGGCAATGATTAGAGGTCTTTTTAAATCTTCAATGTCGCAATTGACGCGAAAACGATAGCGGATAAAAAATTTTAAAATTGGCCGGAGAATTAACCAGCCAATTTTTTGCACGATTCTGAGGCTGGTTGGGTTTATTTGATTTTTTGGCATTTAGCGCAGGTTTTTGCTTCGGGCATAGCCATTAATCTTTTTTCATCAATGGGCTTGCCGCATTTTTCACATTTGCCGTAATTTCCCTTTTTAATTTTTTCCAAAGCCGTATTTATTTCTTGCAGCCTTATTTCAAGCGCATATTCAATCGACAGGGTGCTTTCATACGCCGAAACTTCGAGCGCACTTTCATCCGGGCTTTGGTGGGTGCCAAAATCGGGGTAACGCGTATCATAGTCCCCTTTGAATTTGGGATCTTTTTGGGCAATTGTTTCAAGCTCTTTTTCTATCTTTCCCTTTTTTTCTTCCAATTGCTTTTTCAGTTGTTGAGCGGTTTCCTTTTTCATGTACGCTGAAAGCGCAAAGTTCGCCCCTGGCGAACATTACCCAGACGCGCTCACACGGATAATATCTGTGTCATCCGTGTGAGGTCCGCGTATCGGTGTCGCTATTCTTTAACTAAATTATACAAATAAAAAAACAGAAAATCAACCCTGTATATCAACTTCGGCATTAAAGACACGAATGTTAAACCGAAGTAAAAAGCCGGTTTAAATGATTGTTAATTAATAAAAAAAGTTAAACTCATTGTCGCCTTCGGGCGACAGCCGAAGTTGTATTACGGGGTCAAGCCAACAAATAGATCCCCTCGGCCTAACGGCCGAGGTACTGCGTACCTGCCGCAATTTTGCAAAAATATTATGATTTTGCTTTTGCAAAATCTTTTGCAAA
>PEYL01000089.1:0-248 GCA_002774415.1 Candidatus Portnoybacteria bacterium CG08_land_8_20_14_0_20_40_83
CGAAAATACGTTCGGATTTTATCTAAGACACAGAGAAAATTTTTCGGAAATGAAAAATCTTTTCAAAAAAATTGGCTCGAACCGCCGCCTTGTGGCGGGACGGCTGGAAATTGATTTCAAAAAACCCTTTGATTTGCTCGCAAAACTGCCCGTCGAAGCGAGGGGCGAAGCCCCGAGCGAGGCGACTAATTCAATATGGTGGACCCGATGGGTCTCGAACCCACAACCTCGTGAATGCCATTCACGCG
>PEYL01000089.1:272-15430 GCA_002774415.1 Candidatus Portnoybacteria bacterium CG08_land_8_20_14_0_20_40_83
ATTCACGCGCGCTAGCCAGTTGCGCCACGGGCCCAGAAAAAAACAAAAAGCTTCTTTCAGCTTTTTCAGTATAGCGCACAAAAATAAAAAATTCAATAAAAATACATCAAAAAAACAAAGGCATCATATTTATACGATCGTACTATTTTGATACCGTGTCTAAATCTCAACTCCAATCGGGCAATGATCAGAACCAAAAACATCCGACAAAATAAATGCTTTTTTGACTTTTGGCGCCAAAGATTTTGACGTGAAACAATAATCTATGCGCCAACCAAGATTTCTGGCTCTAGCATTAGCAAAGTAAGGCCACCAGGTATAATTTTCTCCGCCTTTATGAAACATTCTGAATATATCCGTGAAACCAAGTTCCACGAGGGCATCTATTTGCGCCCTTTCTTCTGGCGTAAACATAATATTATTCTGATTCTGTTTAGGCCGAGCTAAATCCAATGCAGTATGCGCGATATTAAAATCGCCGATTATAATAACCGGCCGATTTATTCCCTGAGCGAGTCCGTCAGCGGAACGAGTCGAAGGGTTTGACGCCAAAATTTTACCCTTCGATGAACTCAGGGAATAAAATTTTGGCTCGGCTTTTAGCTTTTTTAAATAATTTATCAAAAACTTATAAACTTCCAACTTATAAACTAAATTCTCTTTGCCGCGGCCGCCATGAGGAAGATAGACGTTTATTAAAGAGAAGCCCGGATATGTTAAAGCGATAATCCGACCTTCTTGATCAAATCTTTTTAATCCCAGTTTATATTCGGTTTTTGCCGGTTTTTGCTTAGCATAGATTGCCACTCCGCTATAACCAGGTTTTTGTGCAAAATTAAAAAAAGCATGATATTTATCAATATTCAAAAGTTCATCAGGTAATTTTTCTTTCTGGGCTTTAATTTCCTGCAAACAAATAAAATCGGCATCAACCGATTTTAACCACTTCAAAAAATTTCGCTTATAGGCAGCTCTTAAGCCGTTGACATTCCAAGATAAAATTTTCATAGTGCCCCTACTCCGAGTCGGACGGAGATCTATCCCTTAGGACGGGATTGTTCTGTCCATTGAACTATAGGGGCTCAAGCCATGGCGGGCAGGTCTATCCGTTGAGCCTGCCTGCCGCCTGCCTGACGGTAGGCAGGGCAGGCAGGCTACAGGGGCTCTTCCACAAAAAACTAATTTCTTTTATCTTAATTATTTTTACCACAAAAACAGCAAAAATAAAAGGTTTTGATTTGACAAAAGCATCTTTTGCGTTTATTTTAAAAACGGACCTTTAAAAAATAAAGTAAAGGAGGGAGATTATGAAAGGAGACGGTGAATCGTTGGCAAAGCAAGGAATCAAGGTGGCGATATTTGGAGCAGGAGGCGCGGTTGGATCAATTCTTGCAACTTTTTTTCAACAACTGGAAAGCGTGTCGCAAATAGTATGTATAGATAGTGATTTGGAAAGAACCTACAAATACGTGAAAGGCCGCAAAAAAATTATTCATGTTATCACAAACGGAAATCGCAATGAAAAACTGCGTTGGGCCTTGAAAAATTGTTTTTTGGTTATCAATGCCGCTTCTTCAAAGCTTAATCGAGAACTAATGGCGATCGCCTGGGAAATCGACGCGCTCTATTTTGATTTTGCTTCCTTTGATAACCTCGATGCAGAACAGGAAAAATCTCACGAAAGATTTATGGAAAAAAATATTACCGCCTGGATAAACTGGGGCATCGGGCCTGGGCTGACAAACACGCTGGCCGCAAAACTGATAAACGGATTAGATGACTGCGTGGTGAAAATCCGCGTGGCAGAGCACACAAAGCTTAAAAAGGAAAAAAACGACAAAGAGCCGCTTATATTTCTTTGGAAGCCGGACCTTGTTGTTGATGAAATAACCTCGCCTGTCTATGTCTTAAATAAAGATTCGCGACACACAGACATTGTCCGGGAACCCTTTTCCGGACCGGAAACCTGTATCTTTCCTTACCCTATTGGGAAGACAACCTGCCGTTACATGAACGAGAACGAAGTCATCACGATGAAGAACCTGCAAAATATTCTCACGATTGACGTAAAAACGGGGGGAGATGATATTGAGCGCCTTTTCAAAAAACTTCCCAAAATTACGAAAATGATCAAAAGAGATCAGATCGAAAAATACCTCAAAAACGTCAAAACGCCTTCACCAGATGAAATAAAAAAAATGGTTGATGAAGGAACTATTCTTGATGGCCGGGTTGCGATTACGGTTGAAGTTGACGGAGAAGACCCAAGGACCGAAGAAAGAATTTTACGGAAAGCGACCTGGATGGGACTGGGTCTTAGAGAGGTTCCACGAGGAACACATGTAAGTTTTAATACCGCAATCATCGCCTTCTGCGCAATTTTGCAAATGTTTAAAATGGCCAAAGAAGAAAAATTAAAACCGGGAGTCTTTGCACCAGAATATTTATCAGCAGAAGGCCAGGACGCGATTCTTGCGTGCATCAGCGAAAAAACCAACCCTGTTCATTTTGAATAATTAAAAAGGGAAATAGATATTTCCCTTTTTTTTATGCATTTTATAGTTTCACCCCGTACCTATTCCATCCAAGAACTTTCTTAATCTAAGGTAAGAGAGCGAAACGGCTTCGCCTTTTTACATTGAATCTCAATGCTCGCCGCTAAAATAGGTACGGGGTTTCACGTGACAACTTTATTTAGAAGGCCACCACTAAATATTGGTCAACCGGCGCGAAATCATCGGTCAAAATCGGCAAATCCTGCTCTATTTCTTTTTTCCAAACCCGTGATAAATAATAATTAAATTCTTCATTGTCGCTTAAAAAAGATTTTTTTTCGCTTGATTTTAAAGCCAGCAATACCAGATTTTGGGTCTGGGTGCTCAACCTGTATAGTTCCACGGAGAACACGTAAACTTGAGGGAATATTTTTTTGTAAGTAGCATATTCTGCCCGCAAAAATTTTCCTTTTTCTCCGTTTATTGCCGAAATTATATTTACCATTACTAGCCCATTTTCACCCAAAGCGTTATACATTTTTTGCGCGGCTTCTTCAGTCGTCAGCTGAAAAGGAATGAGATAAGTATTGAAAACATCAATAAAAATCGCATCATATTTATTATCTGTCTGGTTTAAGAAAACTCGGCCGTCTTCGTGGATGATTTTTAAGCGCGGGTCCTGTTTTAAATTAAAATATTTTTCTGCCGTTTCAGTCATTTTAGGATCGATTTCCACTATATCCATGCTTGCTTTTAAATATTGTCTTAAATAATCGTTCGGGTAAGTATAAGCGCCGCCGCCCAGCATCAAAGATTTTTTAATGTCAGGATTAAAATATTCGGCCAGCCGATAAAATTTTGAATATTGGAAAACTAAATCATCGTCTTCGTCCAAAAACATGGCTGACTGGATGCCTTTTGGATCGGTCCAGAGATTTCTAATCGGCCTGCGGCTGGAAGAGTCAATACTTTGGGAAATAAAAATGTTGTTGTACTGGCTGCTTATGCGGATTACATCTTTTGGCCCGACAAACGCTTCTATTCTATCGGCTGACAAAATTGCAAAAATTGAAATTAAAAATAATATGGTTTTTGTTTTGAATAATTTTTTCGGATAAACAATAATTGAGACAATAAATATCAAAGCCGCAAGAAACAAAATGATTCTAAAATTCCCAAAATAAGAAAGCAGGATGAAACCGGTTAAAAAAGTGCCAAAAATGCTGCCCACGGTTGAAATTGCGTAAAGATTGCCGACTGTTTTGCCTGTTTTTTCCAAATCGACCATCTTCAGCCTGACCGCATAAGGAGAAACCATTGCCAGCAAGAAGCTGGCCGGACCAAATAAAATAAGCGTGTCAAAGATTGATTCAAAATAAATATTTTTTATGTTTTTTTGCAAAAATGCGGGCAAAATTTCTTTCAAAACAGCCGCCAAAAAAACGGCAACCGCGCCAAAAAAAATGATATTGGCAAAAATTTTGTAGCTGGGTTCCTGGTCGGCTTTTTTGCCTCCATACCAATATCCGAGGCTCAAACAAGCCAAAATTACGCCGATTAAACCCGACCAGACAATAATTGAAGAGCCGATATAAGACGCCAAAACTTTTGCGCCGACAATTTCAAGAATCATGACGGCGGCACCGGTCACAAAAACTGTTATTTCAAGAAGATATTTCTTCATTAAAATTAAAGTTAAAAAATTTTAGCTTACAAATTAAAAGGGTGACCTATGGGAGTTGCACCCATGATAACGCGGCCACAGCGCGTTGTGATAACTGCTTCACCAAGGTCACCATAAAATTAATCTATCAAATATTACGCATGATTTCAACCTCCTCCCCTTAAGCTAAGGGGAGGATGGGAGGAGTTAAATTCTTCATGAGCTCAATCATAGCCCCGTCCGTATTTTTCAAAATATCATTATTCCAAAATCTGATTATGCGAATTCCATGTTTATTCAGGTATTCTGATCTTTTCTCGTCATATTTTGTTGCCGAATATTCTGCATGTTGCCCGCCATCTATTTCTACGCCTAATTTTCTTGCCGGACAGTAAAAATCTAAAATATACGGACCAACGCTATATTGACGAAAAAATCTTAATCCCAACACCTGTTTTCTTCGCAATTTTGACCAAATTCTTCTTTCAGCATCGGTAAAATTTTTTCTAAGCTCGCGCCGCTGACTTTTGATGACCGTATTATTAAATACGAACATTGTTTTTTAACTCCCCCTAACCCCCTCTTAGCTTAAGAGGGGGAATTTAAAATGAGTGCGCCCGCCAGGATTCGAACCTGGGACGATCTGCTTAAGAGGCAGGTGTTCTTCCACTGAACTACGGGCGCCAAATTTTATTTTTTTCGATATTTTATTCTCTCGCCATTTCTGCCTTTCAAAATTTTATCCACCATCTCAATTTCTCCCGAAAGCCCTTCAACTAAATCATATTTTTTTAACTCTTTCAAGGTCACCCATTGATAATCAATTGAATCTTCGTCAAGCTTAATCTTGCCGGATTTATAAAATCCCCAAAAACTCAAGATTATAACGGGAATTTTATCCGGCCTCAAAAAAGCAATATCCAGCAAATAATTTAATTTTCTAACTTCTAAATTCACCTCTTCTTTTATCTCACGGCGCAACGATTTTTCAATGGCAAAATACCAATGGTCGTGAGTGGTTTTTGGTAAATTAATATAATCATTAGTTTCCAATCCGCCGCCGGGCACCGTCCACTTTCCGGGAAATGCTTTTTTATTCAAGCCCCGGCGCGTAATCAAATATTTGGCCCGTCCTGAGCCTGTGGTTCGACTTCGCTCACCACCCTGAGCGTTAGTCGAACGGGTCGAAGGGCCGTTTTTTACAATAATGGCCGTTGAAGCAATGCGATGAAGTTCCTTATTTTGCATAACGAGTAATCGCTAATATACGAATCTAAAATAATATACGAATTTTAACTCACCCTAACCCTCTCTTTGTAAAAGAGAGGGGCTCCTCCTCTTTTTTAAAGAGGAGGGCGGGAGGAGTTAAATTTATTGTGCGCGCCCGCGAGGAGTCGCCCAGTACCAGTAAACGGTACTGGGCGCCCCGCACCCTTTAGTGGTGCGTGGGCGAACCTACATCCCCAGCTTACCTGCCCGCCGCTTTGCGTCCCTAGCAGGAATCGAACCTACATATACAGCTTAGAAGGCTGTCGCTCTATCCATTGAGCTATAGGGACATGTGAGCTATAGGGACATGCTTTGGCAGGCGGGGAAGGCTGGCACTTTATCCGTTAAGTTACGGGTGCAAAAAAGCTATTAGCGATTAGCAACTAGTGACTAGCCTTAAATCTACTAGTTTACTAATGGCTATTCACTAATGGCTAGCTGCTATCTTTTTCTCTGTCTCCCGTGAAACGCCTTATAAACTTCTTTCAATTGTTTGTCAGTAATATGGGTATAAATCTGGGTTGTGGTAATGCTTGAATGGCCGAGCAGCATCTGTACAGAACGAATATCAGCGCCGCTAGTTAACAAATCAGTTGCGAAAGAATGTCGAAGCACATGTGGGCTAACCCGTTTTGAAATTCCCGCCTTTATTGAATAATGTTTCACGATACGTTCCACGGAGCGGGGGGTGAGGCGTAAATTCTTTAATTTTGATTGTGCTAATTCGGGTTTTTTACTTTTTGGGTAACGTACAAATAATGCCGGATCAATATCTCTGCGTGTTTCACAATATTGTTTCACGGCTTTTTTGGCACGGTCAGAAAGAAAAACTACTCTGATTTTTTCTCCTTTTCCTCGAACAGAAAATTCGCCTTTTTCCATATTAACAGAATTGCGGTTCAGTCTGCAAAGTTCCGACACCCGCAGACCGGTAGAGAAGAGGAGTTCCAAGAGTGCCTTATCCCGCAATGCGCGCGCCCCAGAGCCTTCTGGCGCGGCCAGTAGCCGCTCCAATTCGTCACCCTCAAGAAAATCAACCTGCCGCGGCGACTGTTTTGCCAGCTCAATTTTGTCCGCTGAAAGCGTTTTTATATCCCTTTTTGCCAGATATCTTAAAAAATTCCGCAAAGCGATAATATGATAATTCTGCGTGATTTTTTTCAAACTTCGTCCAAATTGGTCTTCAATACGATTCAAAAAAAGCCGGTATTCGCGAATTAAATCAGAATCAATTTCCGACGGCTTTTCAATTTTAGCCCAATTTGAAAAACGCTTCAAATAATGGCTGTAATTTTCAGCGGTTTTTCTGGAGCGGCCTCGTTCAACTTCCAGATAGTCCAAGTAATCTTTAATTAAGGTTTGAAGGTAAACCATGTTAATAATGTACGACATTATTTGAAAAAGCGCAAATTTGCTTTTTATCTTTTTACATAGTGAGATAAAAAATAAAAGCTGAAAGGAGGAACGAGATGGAATTAAAAAACGAAGGTTTTGACTGGTATAGAAAAGCAATACGACAAGAACAGCTCTTTAACAAAATTATGTTTACGGTGGCAGGTTGCTTTGTCGGCACGCTCATCGGCCATGCTCTTACTCTCGGCAGCAAAGGAGAAATCTGGTGATGGCTTTCTATAATCTTTTTTGGTTCGAGCATCGGCGCTATTGTCTGGATGACAAAATCGGAGATAGATAAGGCGGCACCAGATGATGATTAACTTTTTATTTCGGCTGGCATAGTCAGAAGAAAACACGAAAGGAGGGATTGGAATGGTTCTTTATATATTTTTTGAAATTTTTGCTGTGCTTATTCTTATCGGTGCGGCGTGGCTTTCCAGCGCAATGACGGTTATGGACATATTTGAGAAAGGATGCTATGTCTATTTCTACGGTGAATTTGTCAGAACCCGTATCTACAGAATTATCAATTCATTGTGTATCCTTGGCTATTTTGCCGGAGCGATAATATTGGCTTTCTGTTCACAAATTAGCGAACGCAGCATTTCTATAAATATCATCGGTCTAAGCGTTTATTGCTCAAGCCTTATCGCCCAACAAATTTTACTCGATGTGCCGAGGCGCAGATGGCTGAAATCTTTACGAACGAAGAAAGGATGAAATCTTGAATAAGGAGAAGTGAAAATGGATCAAAAAAAATTAGAGCAAGTAATTAAGGAATATATTCTAAGAATGATTGAAGTTCATAAAACACACAAAGGGTCTACTACCGATTTTCTCATGGATTGTCCCCATTGCGAAACGGCACGGGGCATGGAGTTTAAAGAAGGAGCATGGACATGTTTATGGACAAATTGCCGATATGTCTTACCTGTTGAAGTTGCGCCGCCCGGTCCAGAAGAATTCAAGCAAATAATGATCCTGAAAAAGAGATTGAATTTCCTCAAAAGATGGAACCATTTGCTAAACTAAACAAGACGAAATTTGTTGCTTCAAATATTTTAAAGTCCTGCTTTATTAAATAGCAGGGCTTTTCTTTTTTTTATTTGCCAGGTAGTGAAAATTCGGCTGGTCGCTGAAGGCGACAAAAAAGAAGAAAATGCCGAATTTCTACTACCTGGTTTGCACAATTTTTTGTTTTATGTTATGTTAAAAAATAATAGCGACACCGATACGCGGATTTCACACGAATGACACGGATTTTATTCGAGTGAGCGCGTCTGGGTAATGTCTGGCTATACCAGACTTTGCGCTTTCCGTATACATGCTAAAGACTACAACCAAGAAAAAAATTATTAAAGAATTCCAGATTCATGAAAAAGATACCGGCTCGGCTGATGTGCAGGCGGCTATTTTGACCGAACAAATTGAGGCCTTAACCAAGCATTTAAAAAAACACCCCAAAGACAATCATTCGCGGCGCGGACTTTTAAAAATGGTCTCAAAGCGTAAAAAACTGATTGATTATCTTCAAAAAGGCGACGAAAAAAGATACAAAAGTTTAGTTAAAAAATTAGGGCTAAAAAAATAAAATTATGGCAGTTATTAAACAAAAAGAACAACGGGTGGGTATCTATATTGACGCCCAGAATATGTATCATTCGGCCAAAAATCTTTATCAGGCCAAGGTCAATTTCAAGGAAGTTTTAAAAACCGCCGTGGCCGGCCGAAAATTAATCAGAGCGATTGCCTATGTGATAAAAACGGAATCTGGCGAAGAACGGGCTTTTTTTGATGCGCTGACGCGAATTGGCATTGAAATAAAAGTCAAGGACTTACAGATATTTCCGGGCGGCATGAAAAAAGGGGATTGGGACGTGGGCATGGCCGTTGATGCCATTGAGCAATCAGAAAAGCTGGATGCGGTGGTCCTCATAACAGGCGACGGCGATTTCGTACCGCTGGCCGAATTTTTGAAATTCAAATCCGGCTGCCAGGTTGAAATCATCGCCTTTTCTAAAAGCGCTTCGGCGAGATTAAAAGAAGTAGCTGATGATTTTATTGATTTATGCCAAGATCCGAAACGTTATTTAATAAAATAATTAACAGAACAGCGATCCTAATTACGAATATCATCCGAATGCTCCGAATGCCTTATTTAATAAAAAATAGGGTAATAAAAATTCGGATAATTCGGATGCAATTCGGGTTATTCGGATCGCTCTCTATTAAGAATGGAACCAAAAAAATTTACCCTGGAATTTCAGGGACGTACTCTAAAGTTTGAAGTTGGGCAACTCGCCGGCCAGGCTAACGGTTCGGTTATTGCCAGCTTCGGCGATACAGTTGTTTTATCAACCGCCGTCATGACGGTCAACGAAAGAGAAGGTATAAATTATCTGCCCTTGACTGTTGAATTTGAAGAGCGCCTTTATGCGGCAGGAAAAATTAAAGGCAGCCGCTTTGTCAAAAGAGAAGGAAAGCCGCAAGACGAAGCAATTGTTAAAGCAAGACTGATTGACAGGGCTTTAAGGCCGAGATTTGACCAACGGATAAGAAATGAAATCCAGGTTATCAACACAGTTTTGTCATATGACCAGGAAAATGATCCTGAAATTTTAGGATTGCTGGCCAGTTCCTTGGCGCTTTCTATTTCAAATATTCCTTGGGCCGGCCCTCTGGCGGCTGTGAAAATAGGCCGCGCTGAAGAAAAATTAATTATTAATCCGACATTTCAACAACAGGGAAAAAGCGACTTGGATTTGATTGTTGCCGGAACCAAATCAAAAATTAACATGCTTGAAGCAGGCGCGAACCAGATACCAGAAGATATATTTATTGCCGCAATCGGGGAAGGCCAAATCAAGATAAACGAACTGATAGCTTTCCAGGAACAGATAATCAATGAAATTAAGCCGGAGAAAATGCAATTAACTTTGGCCGCCCCCGACAGTGAGCTTGAAAAAAAGGTAAAGGATTTTTTAAAAGAAAAATTAGAGCAGGCAATCTACACAAAGAAAAAATTAACCCGCCAATCAAATTTGGCGGTGTTGGAAAGCCAACTGCTTGATTTTTTGGGTAAAGACCTTGAGCCGGAAACAATCAATCAGGCCGTCAATATTTTTGAATCTCAAATTGACGAAATTGTCCATAAAAATATTTTAGAAAAAGAGCAAAGGCCGGACGGCCGTAAATTAAATGAAGTCAGGGAAATCTTGTGCCAGATCGGCTTCCTTCCCCGAACCCACGGCTCGGCTTTATTCAACCGAGGTATGACTCAGGCTCTTTCCGTTGTGACTCTGGGCGGGCCTTCGGCCGAACAAATTGTTGAAACCCTGCAGCCCGAAGAAACAAAAAAGCATTTCATCCACCATTACAATTTTCTGCCTTTTTCAGTCGGGGAGACAGGCATGTTAAGAGGCCCGGGCAGAAGGGAAATCGGACACGGCGCCTTGGCAGAACGCTCGCTAATTCCTCTTATTCCCGGCAAAGAAGAATTTCCATACACAATCCGCGTTGTTTCTGAAATCCTTTCTTCAAACGGCTCCTCCTCTATGGCTTCGGTTTGCGGCTCTTCGCTAGCATTGATGGATGCGGGTGTGCCGACAAAAGCACCGGCCGCCGGCATTGCGATTGGACTAATGATGGACCCTTCGACAGGCTCAGGGCAAGCTCCCAAATATAAAATCCTCACTGACATTCAAGGACCAGAAGACCATCACGGCGACATGGATTTAAAAATTGCCGGCACAAAAAACGGGGTGACAGGTTTGCAAATGGATGTTAAAATTGAAGGAGTAACACTTGGAATTCTAAAAGATGCATTTTTACAGGCAAAGGAGGCTCGTCTTTTTATTCTTGGGAAAATGGCTGAAGCGATTGCCCAACCAAAACCGGAACTTTCCCAATTTGCGCCAAGAATTATTACTTTTCAAATCGACAAAGACAAGATCAGAGAAGTTATTGGCCCCGGCGGAAAAGTAATCAATGAAATAATTGACCAGACAGGCGTTGACATTGATATTGAAGATAGCGGCATGATATTCATTACTTCAAAAAGCAATGAAGCCGCCCAAAAAGCCCTTTCCTGGATTAAAAATATCACCCACGAAGTCAAACCGGGCGAAGTATTCCAGGGAAAGGTGACCAGAATCTTAAACTTCGGCGCTTTTGTTGAAATCCTGCCCGGCCAGGAAGGACTGGTGCATATTTCGCAGCTGGCGCCTTATCGGGTTAATCGCGTAGAAGATATCGTCAAGGTGGGCGATACCATTCCGGTCAAGGTGCTGGAAATTGATCCGCAGGGCAGAATTAATTTAACTACCAAAGGAGCGACAGACAATAATCATTCATAAAATTCTTATCTATGGAGGAAGAAGCAAAACAAAACGATAGAAACCAACTTGTTTTCAGCAGCTTAAAGGTGCGGACAATGCAGGATGATCTAAAAAATGTCCAGGCACCGGCTTATTTGCCGCTCACCCCTACGTCCAGCCCTGCCCAAAAACAGCCAGAAAAAAAAGAATTTCAAAAACCTGCCGAAGAGAAAAAACCGAGCTTAGATATTGAATCAATTTTAAACCAGGCAAGACAAACTTTTGAAAAAAAACAATACGAAGAAACAATTAATCTGGCCGAAAAAATCATTCAAGAGAAAAGCACTTCTTGGCTACTCGGTTTTAAAGCCAAGAGGCTGCTGAATCAAGCAAAAAAAGAAGTTGAAAAACAGGATAAACTGGCAAAAGAAAAGATAAGAAAGCCCCAAAAAATTGTTTCAAAAATTTTGCCCGAGCCTCCTCAATATCTTCCTACGCAACCTCCGCCTCAACCCCCAAAAACTGTCTTGCCAGCAACTGCACCCGCCCCACCGGTTATCAAACCTCTGCCTCCGCCAGCTCCGCCTCAAGTACCGCGAAAGCAAGCATCTCAGCCCCAGCCAGTAAAACCTGTTCAACCTACGTCAATCCCTCAGCCCAAAGTCTCTTATGAGCAACAAAAAGTTATTTACGGCCAGCCGCTCAAAACAAAGCCAGCCTCAAAACGTCATTTAAGGATCGGTTTAATATTTGGCATACCAGCAACAATTTTAATCTTAGGTATTTTCGGATTCATCTATTACTATTATTTTTTAAATGCCCCAAAGCCTTTGTGCCAAGAAGGCCAGATAAATTCAGACTGCCGCTGCGGCGAGGAGACAAAAAATACTGGCTTTTGCTGCAATAGTTTATGGACCGATTATAATTGTTCTTTAACCAAAGTTTCTGTACCCTTAATCCAGTCTATAGATCAGATACTGACTATTGATGCCCAAAGCGCCAATTCGGATAAAATCATATCTGATTTAAAACAAACGGGCCAGGAAAATTTTACCGAAACTGCCAAAATAATTGCTCTAAAATTACAGGATTCGCCGCCAAAATATGCAACGCTTAATGATTTAATAAGCATCTTCGGCATTTCTTTGCCCGACAATCTTAAAACTAATACCGAAGCCTTCAATTTATTGCTCTATGCCAAACCTCAAAATTTTTCAGAAACTGACCCGGCGCAGGAAACAAGATTGGTTCTTGTTTTGAAACAAAAAGATGGCTCTTTGGCAGAACAGATAATGTCCGGCTGGGAAGCAACCATGCTCCAAGATATGAGGCCGATAATTTTAGGCCAGCCGTCTGCGTCGGCCACGGCTGGATTTATCAGCACTACTTATAATAACGGCTTTTTCCGCTATAAAAACCTGCCGACGAAAACAGCAACTATAAATTATACTATTTATCAAAATCTGGTAATTTTAGGCACTTCAAAAAGCAGCATTTTTTATGTCTATGACTCTACAAACAGAAATTTCAACGCCGCAAACCCGTAAACTTTCACGCCCAAAGGACAAAATCCAAATATCGGACGATTTTGATACTGAAAAATCTATCATAAAAACTCTCGCTTATTACGAAGCTTTAGGCCAATATCCTTTAACGGCGCTTGAACTTTATCGGTATCTGCAAAAAGAAAACGATGAGCAAAATCTGCCATCGTTTTATGATTTCCGCACCCTATTGTTAAACAACCAAACCCTTTCAAAAAACATAGCCAGCAAAAATGGCTTTTATTTTTTAAAAGGGAATGAAAAATTTTATCAGCAGCGGATTTTTCGGCAAAAAATCGCCATTGCCAAATGGAAAAAAGTTAAAAAAATTACCTTTTATTTGGCTGCCTGCCCATATTTAAAGGGAATCATGGTTTCCGGTTCCCTGGCTTTTTCAAATACAAAGCGCGGAAGCGACATTGATTTTTTAATAACCACCGCCCAAAGACGAATTTGGACCTGCCGAACTTTTTTAAGCTTTTTTTTGCAAATTATCGGCCAGCGACGGCACGGGGATGTGGTGCAAAACAAAATTTGCCTGAACCATTATGTCGCCCAAAATTGCTTTCTCGTTTCTTTACAGAATCTTTCCAATGCCCAGCTCTATTCTCATCTTATCCCCTTAACTAATTATCGAAATTTCCGGCTTTTTTTGGAACAAAACAGCTGGATGGCAAAATTATTGTTTTTTTATCCCCAAACAAAACAAAATCATTTACGCCAGGTTGATGAAAGGTCTTTTTTATTCAGGGCGGCCAGGATATTTGGCAGGGGACTGGAGTTTTTACTTTCGGGGATTTTGGGCGATTTTCTTGAAAAAAGGCTGGCCCTGTGGCAAATAAAAAGGATTCACCAAAAAACCAATTGGCGCAATCTGCACCAGGACCAGCTGCGTCTTGACCAAAATGCGCTGCTTTTCCACTACCCAATCTGCAAAAACGCGGAAGTGATGGATAAATATTTAAAAAAAATTCAGGCCTTAAAATTATGAACGACAAAATCCCCGTTAAAATCACCACCGATTCTAAAATAAACCATCAGGATATAAAAAAAGCCCTTAATTTAAATAAGGTGCTTTCCGACGCAAAGGCGCTGGCACTGGCGCCGGCCAGAAAGGCTATGCCTTGGAAAATCTTAACCGCTATTTTTGCCTTGATTTCAATCGCTTTTGCCATAAAAATTTTCTGGCTTGACCAAAGATTTTTTTCCCAATACCAAAACATAATTCCAGAGGGAACCCAGGCCGTATTTTTCATAAAAATAGGCCAAATAGACCAATTGGCGCCTGCTATTATTCCGGGCCTGGAACAAAATTCCGATTTTTATCGCTGGTTAAAGCAAAGAATAAACCAATTTTTGGCAGATTCAAACATCAATGTTCAAACCGAGCTTATATCCAGTTTCAAAGAAGAAGCGGCATTTTTGGTATTTAATCCAAACCAATCAAATAAATTAAACTGGGCTATAATCGCCCAATCAAATATCGGCCAAAATGCTGGCGACCAAACGGTTTTTGCCAAAATTGAGGCAGGCTTGCGGAAAAATTTTGGCATCAACCAGCTTTTCTACCGCCAAGTGAAAATCAACTCTGTCTATGCCTTTAACAAGATTGATAAGCCATATTATTGGAGTCAAATTGACAATTATCTGATTATGGGCAATGATTTGGAAAGTTTGCAGAAAATAATTGATAAAATTATCGGCAGCGGAAATCTTATCCCGCACTTATTCCAATGATAGCCTTAGGTATTTCATCAACGGAAGGCGAAGCCGCTTCGCCAGGTAGTGAAGCAAAGCTCTATTACCTGGCTTCGCTCTCTATACGTAGAAATCGGTAATCATTCATCGGAATAGGTGCGGGATCTTATCGGCAATTTCCGATAACCTCAACCCATCTCTTTTTCGCGCCGGGCAATACCATAACTTCTAAGGCGAGGCGATCGCTGATAAAAACATCACGCAGCCGCGTCCGGTATAATGTTTCTATTTTTGACTGGGACTTTTGCGCGGCGAGCGCTGAGCAGCGGCCGAATGATTACCTGATTCTACGATGTTCGGGCCGACTGCGGTTTTTAGAGGCAATCGCCGAGACTTTTTTGCGCTGACCTGCGCGAAATTTCCCTCCACATTTTATCCCCAGGTTATTATTGACGGCATTTTCGCGAAATGTTAATATATCAATAGTTCCGAAGCTGGTTATTATATTTTAAACTTTTTGTTCTTTCGTTTAAAAACGACTGACCGGCCAGGAATAAGAGGAATTTTTTCTAAATCATATGCTCCTTAAGGGCTTTATAATATACTAAAAAAAGCCCGAAGGGCTTCTTTAAAAAAGATGGTTTAGAAAAATGAGGGGCATTGAGCCCCTATAAACACTTTGTATTCGGGCTATTCAATGCCCCTCATCCTAACAAGAATTTCTCCAAAAGTCAAGATTTTATCTTTAAACGACCTTAATGGTTGTTTTTTTATAATT
>PEYL01000027.1 GCA_002774415.1 Candidatus Portnoybacteria bacterium CG08_land_8_20_14_0_20_40_83
CAGAAACTTAATTTTGAGAATTCCATTAATTTGTGACATCGAGATGTATGAGTATGCGGAAGCCGCGCCGCCCGACACAACGCCACCGAATCCACCAACAGGAGTTACGGTTAGTTAGTTTAAAGTTCAAGGTCTTAGCGGCCAGTTTAGACAATAGTCATGGTCTTTGGGTGTACCAATACCTGCGACCAACGACCAAACCGGCTGCTCTGACTAATGACTTTTGACTAGATCTTAGCATTGTTTAGGTCTGACCTGAACAGCCAGACAAATTTATGAGAAAAGAACCATTTTCAGTTGGATCATTCGTTCATGTCTATAACCGCGGAAATCGGGAAGAGTTGATTGTTCGCAATGCCAAAGATAAGTGGCGGTTTTTGCAGATGCTTTTCTATTTCAATAACCGTTTCTCCCCGTCGAACATTTTCCGTGAGCTCGAAAAGCTGTTTAGGTCAGACCTAAACATACAGGCCAGGCAGTTTGTCTGGCCGGAATCTTGGCCGACTCGCAAGCCAATAGTTAAAATTTTGACATTTTTTCTTGCCGATAATCATTTTCACCTTTTATTAAAAGAAATTCAAGAAGGCGGTATAACAATGTTTATGCGAAAACTTGGCGATGGCATAACTTGTTATTCCAATAAGAAATATCAGCAAAAAGGCCGCTTATTCCAGGGCGCCTACAAAGCAAGATTGGTTGATAGTGATACTTATCTGCGATATTTGAGCGCTTATATCCAGGTAAAAAATCCTTTTGAATTATATGATGGGGGATTGAAAAAAGCAGTAGAGGAATTTGATGAGGCATTTGATTCTGTTATTCAAAATCCATTTTGCAGTTTAGGTGATTACGCCGGCGACAGAAAATCGCCAATCATTGATAAAGATCTTTTGGGTGAAATATTTCCGAATAAAAATGATTATAAAAAATTCGCCAGAGAATGTATTTTGGGAATGAATCTGGAAGAAAAATTAGGCGATGCGATAAAAGACGTTGAATAATTGCCTGTTTAGGTCAGACCTAGCCGCCGCCGGATACAACGCCTCCTTCGTCACCAACGGGCGTAACTGTAAATTAGATTTTGGTAGTTCGCGGTTGCAGAGTTTTTAGGCGAAATAATAAAGTTCAAGCTACAGAGGGCAAGCCCGCCCTTAGTAATTTGTAGTTTTAACGGAGGATACCAGCCCCGCCCAGCGGAGTGATGGTGAACTAAACTTATATTTTGAAATAAGCGAAAAATCAACAGTTTATAAACTGCTTTTGAGAGTATTATAAGACTCATAAGACCTATATGACCTATCCAAAATTTATTCCGCCGCACGGCGGTTACCGGAAATTAAAATCATTTCAAACCGCAGAAATAATTTTTGATTTAACAAAAGAATTTTGCGACCGTTATCTGGCGGGGGATAAATCCAGTAGGTCCTATAGGACATATGATCAGATGTTTCAAGCGGCAAGAAGCGGCAAGCAAAATATTGCAGAAGGCTGTCAGGTTTCCGGAACTTCAAAAAATTCTGAATTGAAATTAATCAGTGTGGCGCGCGCAAGCCTAGAAGAACTGCTGCAGGATTATGAAGATTTTTTGCGCCAGCGCTCTTTGCGCCTTTGGGGCAAGGAAGAGCCAAAAGCGCAGGAAATTCGCGCTTTGGGCTATATGTCCAATAGGACTTATAAGACCTATATATCCTATATGGCTTTGCCAGAAATAGCGGCAAATTGTTTAATTTGTTTAATTCATCAGGCCAATTATCTTTTAGACCAGCAATTGAAATCGCTGGAAAACAATTTTAAAAAAGAAGATTTTATCCCCCCTTTTCAGAAGTGGGCCGGGATAGAAAAAACAAATGAGCATTCAAAAGAAAATGATTATTACGATAAATTGCTGGGCAAAGAAGGATTTATTATGACTTCGCATGGCTTGATGAAAATAGAAGAAGCTGAAAAATTAGGGTTAGAAGAGATAGATATACCATAAGGGGATAAATAGTAAAATAGTAATGATGTTTTGGGTTCTACGGGGCAATGATTTAGCAAAGTTTTATTAATCTTTATTAATGTTTAAACTATGTTTATGAGGGAACCAATAATTAAAAGGACCGGATTGGCAAGGAGGTTCAGTTTTCAGACTTCGTTGGGTTTTTGGGGTATAAGAAGGCCGGAAGAGAGAAAAAATGCGGCCGAAATCCGTCTCCGGCCAAAGTCAGCCCAGCTTAGCCCCGCTGAGCGGGACGCAGGGCAGCCGGTGACAAAAAGCTTTGAGCTTTGTCCTTCGGCTGCGCTAGAGTCGAAGAATTGATTTGGAATAATTTGCCTGCCCGCCGATTGCCAAAGCGAGCAAGTGGTTTAAAAAATTATGTCTGTATTTGACCAGTATCATCAAGCAGTATCATCAATATCCCATAGTTCTTCCAATCGGCTTTGGCGGGCGGGGATTTTGAAATTTGAATTTAAATCAGCTCACATTTTACATTTTTGCAGTTGACAACTAATTTCTGCGTGATATCTTTAAATAATGACTAAATTTTAAAATTATAATTTGATTAATCCCGTACCTTTTTAGAACTTTATCCAGCACCTTTCGTTGTATTGTTATTAAGTTAAGAGATTTTATCTAATTATGCACAATCGTATGGTAATATCCAACGAAAGGTGCTGAACTTTATGTATTTTGTCTATATTTTAAAAAGTCAAAATCATAAAGCGTTCTATATTGGCTATACATATAATATTGGCAAGCGAATAAAAGAACATAATGCCAGTTTATCTCCGGCAACAAAAAGATATATTCCTTGGCAATCAGTTTATTTAGAAGGCTACGCCAATAAAGAAGAAGCGAGAGACAGAGAAGAAAAAATAAAACAGTTTGGAAAAGTTTATAGTCAGCTTAGAAGGCGAATAAGGCGTAGCCTTCAGTCTTGAAAAGGTGCGGGATAAAAACATATTATCTTTTGACCAGATATTTGCGCGTCTCGCGGATTTCTGGCGAAGCCAAGCTTAGCCATAAATACAGCGCAGTCGCGAAAAAAAAACGTGATACAAGAATTAGACGACACCAAAGATATAGGAGGAATCAGGACGCCCAGTCAAAGGCCGGCTGCGTCCGAATCTCTTTCTGCTTTCGAGCAAGCAGAGGAGGAAGAAGAGCCTTCATGGGTCGAGACTTCCTCCTACTCCGCCGGCGAGGCGGATTCGGAGGATAAATCAAAGGCCGCTCGGTTCTTTGAATGGGCTATCAAAATAGGGCTTTATCTTTTGGCCTTTTTGACGCCTTTGTTCTTTCTGCCTTATACGGCTAACGTTTTGGAGCTGAATAAGCAATTTTTGCTTTTTATTTTCAGTTTTGTTTTGCTGGTTTTTTGGCTGGCGAAAGTTTTAACCCAGCGCAAAATTGAAATCAAAAAAAGCCTGCTTAATATCTTAATTATTCTTTTTATTCTTTCGGTCGTGGTGAGTTCCCTCTTTGCCCAAAATAAGTTCCAAGCGCTTATTGGAGCGGGCAATACAATTGCAGAAAGCTTTTTGACGCTTGTCTGCTTGGCAATAATTTATTTTTTGGTTTCGGGCAGCTTTAAAACCAAAAAAGACTTAAATCCGCTTATATTAGTCCTGCTTGTCTCTTCAGTTTTGGCAGGAATTTTTGCGCTTTTGCAGTTGAATTCAAATTTCATTTTCGGCTGGGGATTTGCAAGGACGGTTGGTTTTAACTCGATCGGTTCGGTAAACTCATTGGAGATTTTTCTTGGCGCGGTATTGGTTTTGGCGGTGGCGCTTTTTGCGGACCCAAAGCGGTCGCTTTGGCAGTCAATTGTGCTGGCTGTGTCAAGCGCCTTTCTGCTTTTTGTCATAATCGCTTTGAATTTTGTCAATGTCTGGTGGGGGCTGATAGGTATAATGACTCTGGTTGTCGGTTTTGGCATTATGAAACAGGGGCGGTCAAGCCAGACGAGATTGGTTTTGGCAATGGTCGTTTTGGCAATGGCACTGCTCTTAACCTTAACCAAAATTAATATTTCAAGTGGCTGGCTGAATACGCCGACAGAGGTCAGCCCGACTTTTGGGTCAACCGTTTCGATTGACAAAGGAGCGCTCGCAAATAAATTATTTTTTGGAACGGGTCCCGGCACTTTTGCCTACAATTGGGAGCTTTTCCGTTCGCCGCTTATCAATCAGACAATTTTCTGGAATATAAGATTTAGCCAGGGGATTTCCAAGGTGTTTTCAATGCCAGCGAGCCTCGGTATAATCGGCGCGGGATTCTGGATTTTGCTCGCAATTTTTTTCGCCGTCTGGGGAGCAATGAGGTTAATTTCCAAAAAAGGCGAAAATTGGAATTTGGCTTTTGGCTTTTTTTCCAGCTGGCTGTTTTTGGCGGGCATGCAATTCTTATATCCGACTAATTTAACGTTGGAATTTATGTTTTGGTTTAGTTTGGGGATTTCGCTGTCTTTGCTCAAAGGCCTAAAGAGCGAAGAAGAAGTTTCAGAAATTTCTTTGAGCTTTAGAAAAGAATCTCCTTTGGCTTCGGTCTTCTCATTTTTGCTGGTTATATTCTTGGTGCTGACAATCAGCTTTTTCTATCTGGGATTTAATTATTGGCGGGCCGATGCGGCATTTCAAAGAGGCGCGGAAGCCAGCGTAAATCAAGGTAATTTGGAAATGGGCTACAACGAGATAACTAAAGCAATCAGCCTTAATCCTTACAGCGACACATATTTAAATTCGCTTTCGCAAGTCGCTCTTTTAAGAATTAATGAAGAATTGGTTAAACCCGCTTCTTCTGACCGGGATTTGCGAGCCCAGCAATTTGTTGCCGATGCGGTTAATTTAAGCAAGGCAGCTGCGGATTTAAACCCCCAAAATCCCGATAACTGGATTCAGCGGGGGATAGTTTATCGTTCGGTTCTCGGCTATTTGAGCGGGGCAGACCAATGGATGGTGACCAGCTTCAGCGAAGCAAGCAAATTGGAGCCTAAAAATCCATACGTTTTCTTTGAGCTTGGCCGTAGTTATTCGCTTTTAGTTGATTATACTTTGGCGCAGGGACAAACAAAGGAAAATCAAGCCAAAGCTCTTGATTATCTGAATAAAGCCGAGGAGCAATTTTTGAAAGCAGTAGAAGTAAAAAGCGATTATGCGCCGGCTCATTATCAGCTGGCTTTGATTTATGACCGATTAGGAAACATTGATTCGGCAATAAATAAGATGGAGCTTACAAAAGCGAATTATCCCAATGACATTGGAATCGCATTTCAGTTGGGACTGCTTTATTACAAAAAGCAGAATTTTGCCAAATCTCAGACAGAATTTGAAAGAGCAGTATCTTTAGACCAGAACTATTCCAACGCCAGATATTTCCTGGGCCTGATTTATGACAGAAACGGCAACAAGGGAGCGGCCATAGAGCAGTTCAAAAAAATAGCCGAGCTTAATCCCGACAATCAGGAAGTAAAAAATATTCTTGTCAATCTTGAAAAGGGCTTAAGCGCCTTGGAAGGAATAGTGCCGCCGGCTGCTGCTCCCGAACAAAGATCAGGAGTTCCTGTTTCGGAAAAACAGCAACAGATGAAATAAAAATCTTTAAAGTAGAAGTTTACCCAGCACCTTTTTAAATCTAAAAAGGTGCTGGGTTTTTATGTGGATAACTTAAATAAGATTTTGCGTCAAGAT
>PEYL01000038.1 GCA_002774415.1 Candidatus Portnoybacteria bacterium CG08_land_8_20_14_0_20_40_83
CCGGACAAATAAAAATTTCATTTAATCCCTCAAAGCTTAGGACATCCGTCGCTTCGTTTTTCTGCCGATAGCGTCTATTAATTTCTTTTATCTTATTCTCATTAACAAAAACTAAACTAATTTGCCGCAAATTCTTGCCGCCTGCCGCCGTCTCTGCTTTATTTGTTATGTTTTTTAAAAAATCTTTATCAATCCTATAATTTGTAAGATTGGTCAGAGATATCATATAAAAATTTATTTCCCCAATTCTTCCTTAACGATTTTGCTCACCAAATTTCCATCTGTCTTTCCTTTGACTTGCGGCATTAGTGCTCCCATCACTTTGCCTAAATCCCCAAGACCAGCGGCACCAACTTTTTTAATCGCCTCTTGCACTAATTTCTTTATTTCCCCTTCACCCATCTGTTCGGGCATATAAACCGACAAAACAACAATTTCTTTTTTTTCTTTTGCCGCCAATTCCTCTCTGCCGCCCTGCTTATACTGCCCGGCCGCGTCTTTACACTTTTTAATTTCTGATGAGATTACCTCAATGACTTCTTGATCGTCCAACTGGCTCAATTCTTCAAGTTTTTCAATCGGCTCGCTTTTTGACAAGCGAGTGCGCTTTTCAACTTCTTTGTTTTTAATTGCAGCCAAAAGCAAGCGCAGCGTTGAAAGCTGAGATTCATTTTTTGCTCGGAATGCGTCTTTGAAATCCTGGTTTATTTCTTCTTTAAGGTTCATGCCAATTATGTCCAAATTGACAACGAAGTTGTCATTCCGAGCGAAGCGAGGAATCCCGTGGAATAGCAGAGAGATCCTTCGCTACGCTCAGGATAACCCTTCGGGTTAATTTTGGACAAAACAATTACCTTTTAAATTTTATTTTATCTTTTGGTATCATTTCTCCTTCCTCAAGAAGACCTAATTTCATCAAGTTGGCCCTTTGTTTACGAAGCTCTTGGCGGCGCAGCGCGCTTTCTTTCATTTGACGCCTAGTCTTTCGCTTTTCAAAAAATCTGGCGCGCCGGGCGTGCAACAAAACCCCGCTCTGCTGCACTCGGCGGGAAAAGCGGCGCAATAGCGAACCCGTTGACTCTTTATCTTTTTTTCTTACTTCAATAGCCAAATAAATCTACCCCCTTTCGATACCTTACGAATGTACGAATTTTTACGAATTTACAAATTCGTATATTCGTACTGATTCGTAAATTCGTAAGGTTATATCGGCCTGATATTTTCGCTCAACGGTGCTCCTCCGATCATATGCAAATGGATATGCGGCACTTCCTGCCCGCCGTGCCTGCCAACCCTGAAAAGCAATTTATAACCATTTTGGGCAATCTGCATCTTTTCTGCTAATTTTTTTGCCGTCATAACCATGCGACCAGTCAAAGCTTCGCCATCAGCTTCCAAATCAGTAATGCTTTCAATGTGTTTCTTTGGAATAATCAAAATGTGGATTGGTGCGATGGGTTTTGCGTCGCGAAATGCTACAACCAAATCATCCTCGTATAAAAATTCTACTGGTATTTCTTTGTTTACGATTTTACAAAAGATACAATCTGACATCACTAATAAAAATCACAAATTTATCACTAATTATTACAAATAAAATTCGTGAATATTTGTGAAAAATTAGTGAGCTGATTAGTGATATTACTTTTTGCTTAATCTCTTCTTCAGCTCCTTTACCACCTTGTCTCTTGGCACTGTTTCCTGCACTCCTGATTGCATATCTCTTATGATAACACTCCTGTCCAGCGCTTCCTGCTGGCCAACAATCAGCGAAAATCTCACACCAATTTTATCGGCAATTTTAAGCTGAGATTTTATGCTCGGTTTGCTGATGGACTCGGCCACCTTAATTTCGGCTTTGTGCAATTCTTCAAAAAGTTTCATGCTTTTGCGCTGTCCCAATTCTCCCAGCTGGACAAGAAAAACCTTTGGATTGCTTTTTGACGGTATCTTCATTCCCTGCTGTTTTATCAAAGAAATAATCCGCTCAATTCCCGCTGCAAATCCGGCTGCAGGCGTTGGTTTGCCGCCAAGCCTTTTTACCAGATTGTCATAACGGCCGCCGCCGCCCAAAGAAATCGGCTCTTTTGTATCTTGATTTTCTGCTGGTCCCTGGTTTGATTCCGGCCAAACCTCAAAAACAGTTTTTGTGTAATAATCCAGACCTCTGACCAATTGATGATTTAAAAAATAGGGAATTTCAAGCTCGTCCAAAAATTCCAGAACACTTTTGAAATGATTATGGCATTGGCTGCAAAGATAATCAAGCGACATAGGAGCGGATGCCTTGACCGGCTGACATTTTTCCTCCTTACAATCAAGCAGCCGCAGCGGATTTATTTTCAACCTTTTCTGGCAATTCGGGCAAAGCTTATTTTTTCTGCTGCGGTAATAGTCAACCAAAGCGCGGCGAAAGGCAGGCCGGCATTCCGGACAACCGAGACTATTTATCTGAACATTTATTTTTTTCAGCCCCAAATCCCTCAAAATATGCAAAAAAAGCTGGATAAGCTGAACATCCAAAACCGGCTCCTGGCCGCCGATAGTCTCAAACCCGAATTGATAGAACTGCCTGTATCGGCCGGCCTGCGGATGCTCGTAGCGAAACATCGGCCCGAAATAGTAAAATTTTAAGGGGTGCAGAAGATTTATCATGCCGTTTTCAATATAGGCGCGAATTACGCCCGGCGTTCCTTCCGGCCGCAATGTCAGGCTATCGCCGCCCAGCGTTTTGAAACTATACATCTGCTTTTGAACAATATCCGTGGTTTGGCCCGTTCCTCTGATAAACAAATCCGTGTCTTCAATAATAGGAGTGTCAATTCTTAAAAAACCGTAATCTTCGCCCAATTCTTTGACAACACGTCTAATTTTATCCCAGTAAATCTGGTTTTCGGGCAAAATATCATAGGTGCCTCGCGGGGCTTGCAAGTTTTTTATTTTTTTCCTTGGCATGATTCGCTTCGCTCAAATTCAAAGTGTAAAGTTCAAAGTTCAAAATGACAAATCAAAATTTAAAATTAGCTAATGCTAAAATCAGTTTTGACTTTTGTCCATTTTGCATTTTACATTGTCATTTTGCATTTTGATATTTGATTTTTGATTTAGTAGTTTGGCGCATGCGCTATTCCCGCCTGGCTAATCGGCCAAGCTTTTACCCAGACTCGCCCCACAATATTGTTTCTTGGCAAGGGGCCCCAGCGCCGCGAATCAAAGCTGGCGGCGCGGTTATCTCCCAAAACAAAAAATTCATTCTCTTTTAAAGTTGTGGTTTCTTGGCCCATCGGCGGAACATTTTTTAAATAAGAGCTTTCGTCCAAAACAAAACCTTCGGGGTTTGCCTTGTTTTCAATGATTATCTTTATATCATCAATCTTGATTGTTTCGCCCGGCAGGCCAATGATTCTTTTAATAAAAAATTCGCTCGGATTTTGAGGGTATTTAAAAACAACCACTTCGCCCCGGAGCGGCTCCCCGAGTCTGTAAGAAACTTCATCAATTATCAAATATTCGCCATCCTGATAATTTGGCTCCATGGAAGCACCTTGGACAAAAAACGGCTGGATTAAAAAATATCTGATGGGAATAATGATGGCCAGAGAAACAACGAGAATTTTAAATATTTCCCAAACAAGAATTAAAAAAGATTTCATTATTAGATATTTTAAATCATTTTTAGGCTAATTGCAAGCAGGGTAGTAGAATTTTGACTGCCGCTTTTGGCGGCAAAATTAAAATATGTCAAAGTTTCACTACCCTGCAAGCCAGGTAGTGATTCCGCTTAGCGGGACTACTACCTGGCAAGCCCTCCCCGCTTATTTTCTTTTACATATATTAATGTATGCTATAATTCAAACAATGGATCCCGTTAGAGACCGCGGTCGTTATGCGTCTCTTATCGGAATCCATCCGGCTTGAATATTTTAAACCTTAACGAAAAGACAGGAAAAAATTTGACCGCGACCTGTCTCTAATGGGATGGACGACCGCTTTTCTCAAATAAATAAAGCCCTAAAAATAGAGTTGCAAGAAAAGCCTAAATCAAAAAAGGTATGGATTCTATTTTTTATATTTATCTGCCTGGCTGCAGGAATTTTTTATGCGCCTAATTTTATTACCAAAGACAGTAGCTCTTTGCAGCGAAAATCAGTTGCTAAAGAAATTCAGGCGACAAAAAATCGCTTTAAAGCCGCAGTCGTTGATTTGCCCATAAGCATATTCTCTTCTTTTTCTTTTGATGAACCAAAAAATATTCTGCTTTTGGGGATATCAGGCAAAGGCAACGACGCACCGGATTTAACCGACACGATTTTAATCGCCCAG
>PEYL01000015.1 GCA_002774415.1 Candidatus Portnoybacteria bacterium CG08_land_8_20_14_0_20_40_83
TATTTTAAGGTTTTAATTCGCATGGGCGCATTCGCATTTCGCGAGCACGGAGTGCGAACGAGCGCTTTTCGCATGCATGGACTTTGCGTTTTTAATACATTCAAGGGACTATACTGATGTCCAAAGAAAATTTAAGATAGCGAAATATCTGCCCAAGAGCTGGGTGGAATTTTGGTGTCTGCATTGGCCGCCGTTTATTGTGTCAAAAATTACAGGAAAAGAAAAGCCATCAACTCGTGATGGCTTTAAAATTTTCTACCTCCTTCCTAATTTGGCCAATTTTCTATAATTAAGGCTTTTTTTGATCGGCCAGAAATTTTCTGATAAATTTCCTCCGTGACAAACGGCATAAAAGGATGTATGAGTTTCAGCGACGTAAGAAGCACATATACTAAAATCTGCTTCGTGTTTTCCGACGTCTTTGGATTTTGAATCTGTTTTTTTGCTTCCTCAATGTATTTGTCACAAAACTGATGCCAAAAGAAATGGTATAGGCTTTGAATCGCCTGGTCGAATCTAAATTCGGTTAACGCAGAATCTACTTTTGTGGTTATTTCTTGCAATGTGTCCAGAATTGCCCTATCATTGTCGGTAAGATATTCCGGCGCTTCTACATTCTCAACTTTCAATCCTTCCGTCATTTGGAGGACAAAACGAGATGCATTCCAAATTTTATTACAGAATTTTCGTCCTGCCAAAATATCATTTTCGCCAAAGCGCATATCTTGAGACTCTGATGCCTGCCAAAGCAAGCCGAATCTTGTCGCATCGGCACCAAACTTCTCAACGAGCCCTAGTGGGTCTATGCCAGTGCCTAATGACTTGGACATCCTTTTGCCATCTCTGGTAAGAACTGTGGCGTGAATAATCACGTCTCTAAATGGGACTTTTTTTACCAACTCCAGCCCCGAAAAAATCATTCTTGCGGCCCAAAGATTAATGATATCTCGGGCGGTGCTCAAAACATCTGTGGGATAGAATCGGCTTAGGTCTTCTGTTTCCTGTGGCCAACCAAATACTGCAAACGGCCAAAGAGCGGAAGAAAACCAAGTATCAAAGACATCTTCCGACTGTTCCGGTTTACAATCAGAGCAAATTTGGCAAGTCTTTGGTTCATCAAGCGAAACAAAATATTTATCACGCTCTTTACTGCAGAACCAGACTGGTAATCTATGGCCCCACCAAATTTGTCGTGAAATACACCAGTCATTGGCGTTTTTTATCCAATCGAGATAAATCGATTTCCACCTTGAAGGATGAAATTTAATTTCGTCGTTCTCGACTGGCTTGGCGGCTATTTTTGCCAATTCTTTCATTTCAAGAAACCACTGCTGAGAAGGAATCAGTTCAATAGTAGAGTTGCACCTGTAGCATTTTGGAATCTGATTTTTGTAATCCTCAACTTTTTCAATCAGTTTAAGCCGTTCTAAATCTTCAACTATCTTTTTTCTTGCATCGGTTGTAGCAAGACCGCGATATAACTCGGGCATATCCGAAGAAATTTTACCTTTTTCATCAATAACCTCAATTAATGGTAAATTATTCTTCTGCCCGATTTGATAATCTGTCAAATCATGGGCAGGCGTCACTTTCACCGCTCCGGTTCCAAATTCCATAACGATAGCAATATCAGAGATTATTGGAATTTTTCGATCAGTAAGCGGTAAAATCACCTCTTGTCTTATAAACTTTCTATATCGAGGATCGTCTGGATTTACTGCTACTGCTGTATCGCCCAACATCGTTTCAGGCCTTGTCGTGGCAACAACTATAAATTGATTCTTTCCGGCAGCCAGAGGATATTTTATATACCATAGGCTACCGTCCCTTTCTTCGTATTCCACCTCCAAATCAGAAAGGCTTGTTTGGCACCTCGGACACCAATTCACTACACGCCGACCTCTGTATATCCAGCCTTTTTCAAAATAATGTAAAAAGGCTTTTTGGACTGCAACAGTATAATCAGCATCCATAGTAAATCTTGTCCGGGACCAATCGCATGAACATCCTAATTTTTTTAATTGGCTCAGAATTATGTCTCCATATTCCTGTTTCCACTCCCAAACTTCTTCCAAAAATGCCTGTCTTCCAAGATCGACCCTGGAACGCCCTTCTTTTTTAAGCTTTTTTTCCACGACATTCTGCGTGGCGATTCCTGCATGATCGGTACCCGGAACCCATACAGTCTTAAAGCCCTGCATCCGCTTCCATCGTATGATTGTATCCTGAATTGTAGCATTTAATGCATGGCCCACGTGTAGCGAGCCAGTTACGTTTGGAGGCGGAATAACTATTGAGAATACTCCTTTCTTTTGACCACTGGCCATCCTATCGGGATTGAAAAAACCACCGCTTTCCCAAAAGCTATACATCTTGTCTTCGTTTTTGAAGCTGTATTGCTTATCCATAGTGGCTCCTCCGTTGTGATTTCTTTTCAGTGAATTTTTGAAGTATTGTAGGGTCGAATCCGTAAGGATTTGGCTGCTCCAGTTTCTCTCCGCATATGCCTTCTTTTTCAAATATCGGTTTTACGGTATTGAAAAAGAAACGGTATAGCGGACACGCATTCTCATCTTTTGCAAGGATATTTTTGCGTAGTTTCCATGCAATTATTCGGCACCCGCCGCCGCAATAATTTTTGATATCACAATCGCGGCATTCGGTTTTTGAAACCGGCAAGGTTTTGAATGATTGTGCCAGATCTGAATACCAAATTTCACGAAGACTTTTTTCTTTCACATTGCCAAAAACAAAATTTACTGAAGCTGGACAGGCAATCAAATTCCCGTCCGAAGTAAGAACAAGGGAAGAACGCTTATATTCGCAACAAGCAGTATCCTCTCTGTAAAGATAGTATGTTTTTGTCTCCAAAAATTCTGTTTTGAAGATAGAACTTAGCTGCAGCCTCATCGAGCTTGCTCTGCGGAGCGCGTATCGTAATAATTCCTCGTAGGCAATAAAAATGTCCTGCCATTCGGGAACTATTAATTTTTTGTTTACTATAGTCTCTCCTTGTTCGCGAGGGATGGATACACGCCATCTGTTGACGCCAAGCGTTTCCAAAAGATGGCATATTTCAGGAAGCTGTTTGACGTTCTGTTTCATTGCCACAGTATTCACCGTTACGTGAAATCCTTGTTCTTTCACTTTTTCAATAAAAGAGATAGTCCTTCTAAAATTTCCTTCTCCTCGAACGAAATCGTTAATTTGTGCATCGGGCCCATCAAGACTAACCAAAAAGGTTGTATTTGAGCCAGCCTCTTTGAGGGCATCAACCACGTCTTGTCTATATATTGTCCCGTTGGTAAAAATGCCGCTAATTCCGATGCATTTGTGAGCCAAATAAGCAATCAATTCCGGCAAATCTTTCCGAAGAAATGATTCTCCTCCAGATATAAAACATTTTGCCACATTTAACTGATACATCTGATCGAAAACCTCAAAAAATTCTGTTCTACTCATCTCCTTTTTTGTTGCTCGACGAAATTCTTTTTTCGCATAACAGTGTTTGCACCAAAGGTTACAGCGCCCGGTTGCTTCAATTTGCATATCTTGAAGATAGGGCGAGACTGCCAATGGCGGGAATTCTACTTTTCTCCCTTTTTCTTTGTTAAGAATCAGTAGTCCCGATTCCTCCAAAACGGCAAAAAACGCAAGTAGGTCATCGTTTAGCTGCGAGAATTTTTCCGATAACCAATCGACACTATTTTCACCATTGCAATACCATAAAATTTCGGCATGTAATTTTTCAAGCGCGAATTCTTTTCCCTCCTTAAATTGATGGAGAAAAAAATCATTCTCAGCCCCTCTTACCCTTGAATTTTTCAGAATCGGATACATTTTTTCTCTCCTTTCTTTATAAATTTTAAGGGGCAAGATTTTTCTTGCCCCTTGCTTCGGTTAATCGTCCGGCCCAAAAGAGTCTACCGACGCCTTTAGGGTATGTGCCCTCATACATTTTCGAGGAACAAGTCGAAATACCTTTAACATATTTTTCACCTCCCTCCATAGCGATTTTGTGAAAGAGCTACTATCCTTATAAAAATAAGGCTTTTTCTCCTGTCCCAAATATTACACGCAAAGACTCATTTGTCAAGCTTGGGGCGGATGGGGTATAATAAAGGGTATTAAAAACGCAAATCATGCTAAATAGTGAATTTTGGAGGAAATATTTTAAGGTTTTAATTCGCATGGGCGCATTCGC
>PEYL01000082.1 GCA_002774415.1 Candidatus Portnoybacteria bacterium CG08_land_8_20_14_0_20_40_83
GTTGATGATGAAGCGGCTAAATCAATTTTGGAACTGACTAAAGCCTTAGATGAATCAATTCCTGAGCCTGTCCGAGATATAGAAAAGCCATTTTTGATGCCGATAGAAGACATTTTTTCAATTGAAGGCAGGGGCACAGTTGTCACAGGAAGAATTGAAAGAGGTGTTATAAAACTCAATGAAGAAGTGGAAGTAGTTGGTTTAAAACCCACCCAGAAAACGGTTGTTACAGGAATTGAAATGTTCAATAAGTCTCTTGATGAAGGTCGAGCTGGCGACAATGCGGGCATCTTGCTTCGGGGCTTGAAAAAAGAAGATGTTGAGAGAGGCCAAGTCGTGGCAAAACCAGGCTCAATCACTCCGCATACAGAATTTGAAGGAGAAATTTATATTTTGACCAAAGAAGAAGGCGGTCGCCATACCCCATTTTTCAAAGGCTATAAACCCCAGTTTTATGTCAGAACAACCGATATAACGGGTGAAGTTGAACTGCCGGAAGGCACGGAAATGGTTATGCCCGGCGATACGGTTAATTTGAAAATTAAATTAATCGGCCCGGTGGCGGTGGAAGACAAAATGCGTTTTGCTATCCGGGAAGGCGGGCATACCGTCGGTTCCGGAGTCGTAACTAAAGTAATTAAATAATTGTTTTGTCAAGAATTCGGACATAATTAACAGTTCTTTTAAGACAATGCCTACAGCAACAAAGAAGAAAGAAGAGCCAAAGCAGAAAATAAGAATCAAAATCCGGGCCTACGATCATAAAGTTATTGATCAATCGTCCCGGCAAATTGTGGAAACAGTTTTGCGATACGGCGCGCAAATTTCGGGGCCGATACCTCTTCCGACGGAAATTCGCAAATACACGGTTAATCGTTCAACGTTTGTCCACAAAGACAGCCGCGAGCAATATGAAATGCGGGTGCATAAGCGCATAATTGATATTTTGAATCCCAATCCCAAGGTAATTGATGCGTTAATGAATCTTAATCTGCCGGCGGGGGTTGATATTGAAATCAAGATGTGATTTCTATATCAAGACCGCAGAAAGGGGTCGGGGAAACTGGGTGTTTCCCCGTGGTGGAAATATTAAAACCGCAAGGTTTTAAGGAGTCCCGCCACGCGGGACGACGGGGTAGATATTGAAATCAAAATGTAATTGCTAAATCACGAATAAGCTCACGAATTTTTTCGCTAATAACCGCGAATATATTCGTGATAATTCGTGACCAAATTCGCGATTTAATTAGCGATTTTAAAAATTAACAACACTTGCGTCAGGATTTAGTCAGGAAAAAACTCGGGCTAGGCCTGGGTTTTTTATTGGAAAATTATGAAGTTTATATTAGCGAAAAAATTAGAAATGTCTCAGATTTTTGACGAGAAAGGGGATGTCGTGCCGATGACTTTGGTAGAAGCCGGACCTTGTTTTGTGACGCAGATAAAAAATCAGGAAAAAGACGGATATGAATCCGTCCAAATTGCATTTGGAGAAGTTAAACGAGTAAACAAACCAAGAGACGGACATTTGAAAAAAGTTCAAAGTTCAAAGTTCAAAGTTCAAAGTTTTGGAAAATATTTAAAAGAATTTAGAGCCGCTGATTCGGAATTGAAATTAGGAGACGAAATAAATGTTAGTATTTTTAAAGAAGGTGATACAATTAAAGTCAGTGGTCTGACAATCGGGCGGGGATTTACAGGGGTGGTTAAACGTCATGGCTTCAAAGGCGGGCCGGCCAGCCATGGCCAAAAACATAGCTTGCGCGCTCCCGGTTCCATCGGCGCCACGTTTCCCGAAAGAGTTCCCAAAGGCAGGCGAATGGGCGGCCGATACGGCGGAGAAAGAGTGACGGTCAGGGGATTAAAGATAGCGAAAGTTGATGCGGAAAATAATATTTTAGCAATTAAAGGGGCGGTGCCGGGGAAAAGAGGGACGTTGCTCGAAATTTCAACGATTTAATTTCTCTCTTTGAAAAAGAGGGGTTAGGGGAGATTTAAGATGTTGAAATATGGTGAAAAGTTAAAAAAGCCGAGTCAGCAATTAAGGTCGCGAATGACTGATGCGGAAAAAGTAATTTGGTTTAAAACAAGAAGGAAACAAATAAAAAATTTACAATTTTATAGACAAAAACCGATCGGAAGTTATATTGTTGATTTTTTCTGCCCGAAAGCAAAATTGGTTATTGAAATTGACGGTGGACAGCATTATGAAGCAAAAGGCGAGAGGCAGGATAAAATTCGCGATGAATATTTGAAAAAATTGGGTTTAAAAATTTTAAGATTTCAGAACACAGATGTTTTAAAAGATATAGACGGAGTGGTAAAAGTAATTTGTGACGCAATCGAAAAAGGATTCCCCCCTTTGGAAAAGGGGGATTAAGGGGGATTTTAAAAATCCCTCCCAACCTCCCTTTTTCAAAGGGAGGAGGAAGAAAACTTATCCTGAGCGCAGTCGAAGGAAAAAAAACGCCATCGCAAATGGATGGCGCTGAGAAATACTTGAAACAAAGATGATCATTTTTTTGTGATTTCGAAGAGATGTTCGGCGACTCTTCCGTATATCAGTGTTCCAATATGTTTCGGATCCTTCTGGTTCTTAAAGAACTGGCTTCCTGTACTTATCAGAAGAAAAGTTCTTAATTCTGGTTTGTTGTTGACCTCTGATAGAGCCCAAATCTTTTTCTTCCCTTCTTTTTCCTGAAACGAGAAGATCTTGGATCCCCTTGGTAAAGAAAGAACGAATTCGCTACAGCCTGTCGGTACATCATGTTTGTTAATTATTAACATGGATACCCTCCTTTTTATGGATTTTGTACATTTTCCGAGATAATAAATGATATAATATATTATGTCACCTGTCAAGTTTAAAACAAAACGAGTCACAAAGGTGAGAAAGACGAAAAAAAACACAGCCGGCCCCTCGACTAAGCTCGGGGTAAACTTAGAATTGGCAGTTTTTAATCAGGAAGGCAAAGAGGTTGAAAAAATAAAATTGCCGGAAAAAATTTTTGGGCTTAAATTAAACCCCGATTTGGTTAAGCAGGCCTATGAGGCGCAAATGTCGCAGGCGCGAATCCCCTATGCTCATACAAAAGACCGCGGTGAAGTTAGGGGCGGCGGCAAAAAGCCCTGGCGGCAGAAAGGGACGGGTCGGGCGAGGCACGGCTCAATTCGTTCACCAATATGGCGGGGCGGCGGAGCGACTTTTGGCCCCAGAAAAGAAAGAATTTTTGCCAGAAATATCAATAAAAAAATGCGCCGAGCGGCCCTGCTCATGGTTTTGTCGGGTAAAGCGCGAGATAATGAAATAGTAATTTTAGATGATTTGAAACTGGAGGCGCCAAAAACAAAACTGATGGCACAAGTGATTAAGAATTTGGGCAGCATAAAAAATGATTTGGGTAAAGGCGCATTGGTTGTGATGTCGGAAAAAAATGAAAATATTACTCGAGCGGCAAAAAACATCCCAAAATTCATGACTATTGGCGCACAGAATTTAAATATCGTTGATTTGCTGAATTATAAATATATTTTAATGCCAAGAGGAGCGATAGAAATAATAGAAAAAACATTCGTAAAATAATTTATGTCAATTTTTGACCGATTTAAAAAAACTAAAAAAGGCATGCGAAAAGCGGAAATTCATGTTCACCCCGTTAGACCTAGAATGTCTAACGGGGCAGGTTCCGCCCATGCGAATGAAAAAGCGGTGAAAAAAGAAAAAGTGAAAGAGGCGGAAATGAAAGAGATAAAGGAAGAGAAAGCAATTAAACTTCCCAAAAGAGTTGAGAAAAAAGCGTTTTCCGATGCTTGGCGGATTTTGGAATCGCCGCATGTGACAGAAAAATCAGGCATGCTGGCTGAAAAAAATCATTATGTTTTTAAAGTCAGCCCTTCTGCTAATAAACAGCAAATAAAACAGGCAGTGCAGGATTTATATGGAGTGGCGGTTGAAAAAGTAAGAATTATAAATATTCCAAGAAAAGCCCGTCGCCTTGGCAAAAGTCAGGGTTTCAAGCCCGGTTTCAGAAAAGCAATGGTAAAATTGATCCAAGGAGAGAAAATAGAAATAATGCCCAGATAGATATCGCTCGGGTATCTCCTCGAAAAACCGCAGTCGG
>PEYL01000035.1 GCA_002774415.1 Candidatus Portnoybacteria bacterium CG08_land_8_20_14_0_20_40_83
TAAATCTTATTTTTAAAATCCTCCCCACCCCTCCTTTTTCAAAGGAGGGCTTCGGCCGTGAGCTCAGCCGAACGGAGACGAGTTTCGTAATCCAAGGTAATCACCCTTGCTACCCCTGCCGAAAAAACCGCCTTTTTCTTTAGGGCTTGGTGAATAATAGCCAAAAGTTATTCCCTGAGCTAGTTTACCCTGAGTTTATCGAAGGGAAGGGTAATTTTTGGCTTAATATTGTAAACCCTTCGACTCCGTGCCGCTACGCGGCACTTCGCTCAAGGGATAAAACATCATTATTCACCAAGCTGTTCTTTAGGCGGTTTTAGTTGATAAGCGGAAAATAAATAATAAATCCCATTACATCCACCCTAACCCCGTTAGAGGCCTGCAGCAGAATAAGCCTCTAACGAGGTTAAGGGGCGGAGTATTCAAGAAGTTGTTTTTTTACCCCGTTAGAAAGCCCCAGCATTTATGCTGGGGATGATGGAAACAGAAAGCATCAGCTCCTTATTGAGGGTAGGGTCAAAGCCCTGCCCTTTCTAACGGGGTTTACTTTCCATCCATCCTTTGCCTAAAGGTAGAGATTTTCTGGATGTAACGGGATAAAGTTTGGATATGAATAAGGGGTCCAATTTGAAAGTCGTTTTAGTTTACCCCGAATATCCCGATACTTTCTGGAGTTTTAAGCATGCCATAAAATTTATTTCTAAAAAGGCAACTTATCCGCCGTTGGGACTGCTAACCGTCGCGGCAATGCTGCCAAAAAATTGGGAGAAAAAACTTGTCGATATGAATGTAAAAAAGCTTAAGGATAAAGATCTCAAAGGGGCTGATTTGGTTTTTATCAGCGCCATGGCCATCCAGAAAGCATCGGCAAAAGAAGTCATTAGCAAATGCAAAAAAATGGGTATCAAAATTGTCGCTGGCGGGCCTCTCTTTACGGCTGGATATGAGGAGTTTGAAAACGTGGATTATTTTGTGCTTAACGAGGCTGAAATTACTTTGCCGCTCTTTTTAGAAGACTTGAGGAACGGGTGTGCCAAACACATTTATACATCCCACAAATTCCCAAATATAGAAAAGACGCCAATCCCGCTCTGGGGGCTGATCAATATGAGAAAATATGTATCTATGAATATCCAATACTCCCGCGGCTGCCCTTTTAATTGTGATTTTTGCGATATAACTAATCTTTTTGGAAGAGGAGTCAGAACAAAGAGCAAAGGTCAAATATTAGCTGAACTGGAAAGTTTATACTCTTTTGGCTGGAGAGGGGGAGTATTTTTTGTTGACGATAACTTTATAGGAAACAAAATAAAGTTAAAACAAGAAATCTTGCCGGCTATAATCCAATGGATGGCGGCAAGAAAATATCCTTTCTCTTTTAGCACGGAAGCATCTGTAAATCTTTCTGACGACGAGGAACTTATGCAATTGATGACGCAAGCGGGTTTTGATTCGGTGTTTTTGGGCATTGAGACGCCGAATGAAGAAAGTTTGGCAGAATGTAATAAGTTTCAAAACAAGAATCGTGACTTAGTGGCCTGTGTTAAAAAAATTCAGAAATTAGGCCTGCAAGTTACCGGAGGATTTATTGTCGGGTTTGACAGCGACCCCTCGTCAATTTTTGAAAAGCAGATTGAATTTATCCAAAAAAGCGGAATTATCACTGCGATGGTGGGGCTGTTAAACGCGCCGCGCGGCACCAGGCTCTACCAGCGTCTCGCAAAAGAGAATAGATTGCTGAAGGAAATTTCGGGGGATAATACGGATTTTTCAATAAACTTTATCCCTAAAATGAATTATGAAACGCTTATCAACGGCTATAAAAGAATTATTAGCGGGATTTATTCGCCTAAACCATATTTTGAACGGGTCGGGAGATTTTTAAAAGAATATAAGCCATTAAAAAAGCTGCATTTTCACTTCGGCCGCCTTCGTTTCGATTTTGGATATCCGGGAGCATTTTTTAAATCTATATGGTTTCTCGGCATAAAAGACGAGGCGAGGGTTTATTATTGGAAGTTTTTCTTTTGGTCACTATTTAAACGTCCGCGACTTTTCCCGTTAGCCATTACTTATGCAATTTATGGATTCCATTTTCGAAAGGTTTTCAAAGATTATTTGTAAACCCCGCACGTGCTATCAGGTATTCCGAAGCTCGCAGCGGAAAGATGCCCTCCGTCTCTGCCATCATTTGATAGGTTTAAACAACCCGAATGCCTTATTAAAACCATGAAATATGATAGAGCAAAATATTTAGAAGCGATAAAAACCCAGGTTGAGCAGAATATTTTTTTTCATTCGCTGGCGCTTGAGGCTTGCATGGCTGGAATTTATGACTATCTCCAAGTCAATAATCAATTAAGTGGCAGTGAACCAGAGCGAGACGATTGGCTTTTAGCTGGACTATTACACGATATTGATTATGGAGGTGAATTTAAAAGTGAACACCTAGCCAAAACAAAAGAGGCGCTGGCAAAATATGGGATTGAAGTTTCCGAAACCGTTCTTAAAATTATTAAAGCTCATGGGCCCGAATTAACCGGTGTAAAACCGCAAAACAAGGCCCAATGGGCGATTTTTTGCGCAGACAGCTTGACCGGTCTCATCACCGCCGTTGCTTTAATAATTCCTTCCAAAAAATTAGTTGATGTAAAATTATCTTCCGTCATAAAACGATTTTTAAAAGAGCCGAAATTTGCTGCCGGGACAAGGAGGAAGGATATATTTATGTGTGTAAATCCGGACGGACTAAATATCCCGATTGAAAAATTTATTGAAATTTGTCTAATTTCAATGCAGAAAATCGCACCGGAAATCGGCCTTTAGAAAAAAGCCAGATTAATTACATGGGGAATGAAAAAGTGTTAGGCGCTGTTTATTGTACTATATAACTTTTAATTTCAAACCCATGCCCGAAGAAAAAAAGTGCGAGTGCGGGATGTTTTTTTAGTTAAAAAAGGTACCCGATATCTTTTTTCCCGACAATGGATAGAAAAATAAAAATTATAATTATTGGCGTGATAATCCTGCTTGTAATAATTGGTGCAGGAATATTTAAATACGTCTCGCTTTTTTCCGCGCCGCAGAGAGAAGCCAAGATTCAGCAATTCACGATCGCTATCGGCAAGGATGATTCAAGTGAAGTCACCCAACAATTAAAAGCGCAGGGATTTATCAGAAGCGAACAAGGTTTTAAAATCGCGCTTTTCGGTTTAATAAGTACAAATTCGATATGCGTTGATTGCATCAAACCCGGCGCCTATAAAATATCAGAGGCGATGAATGTTTGGGAAATAGCCAAAATCCTGAAAGCCGAGCCGTATATGAAATGGGTTGTAATTCCTGAAGGATTGCGCAAAGAGCAGATCGCCGAAATTCTGGCTGAAACGCTCGGCTGGGACAAACAGAAAAAGAGCGATTGGGTCATAAAATTCACGGCCATGAAATATGATTATGTTGAAGGCGTGTATTTTCCCGACACCTATCTAATTCCAACAGATGAAACTCCGCTTGAAGTTGCCCAGCGTTTTATCAATAAATTTAACGAGAAATTCGCGCCCTACGCCGATAAATTCACAGCGGCAAATATTAAGTGGACCACAGCTTTAAAAATTGCTTCAATTATACAAAGAGAAACAGCAGATAAAGCGGACATGCCGCTTATTGCCGGCATTATCTGGAATCGTCTGCTCAAAGGTATGAAACTTGAAATAGACGCAACCGTACAATACGTACGAGACGATCAGGTCCATTTTAAAGATGATTCCTGCCAAGACCCTGAAAGCACTGCTCGTAAAAATGGCTTATGCTACAATCCGGAATTACTCCAGCCTACAGCCGAATATATCAGCGAAGGAATATGGTGGTCCTTAATTAAAGTCGCGGATAAACAAATTGACTCACCATATAACACCTATTTATATAAAGGTCTCCCGCCGCACCCGATTGCCAATCCCGGAATTGACGCTATAGACGCCGTTTTAAATTCAACCGAAACCGAATGCCTTTTTTATCTTCATGACTCAAACAAGCAAATCCACTGCGCCAAAACTTACGAGGAACATTTGGTAAATATTGAAAAGTATTTAAGATAGAATTCTTTACCC
>PEYL01000006.1 GCA_002774415.1 Candidatus Portnoybacteria bacterium CG08_land_8_20_14_0_20_40_83
TGACCATTTTTGATGCCTTTACCACTGAATTAAATATTTTTTCTGTTTCTGGTCCGATATCCAAAATCAATTCGCCCTCGCCCGTTCTGCCAACTGGATTGATTTTAATTTCCGCCTGGCCGGTTTTGTCCTGGCTCGTCACTACATCAACCGGAATATGAAGTTTGGTATCAGTCAGTTGCAGTTTTTTTAATTCCGGAATTACTTCTTCCTCAATCAATGATTTGCCCACCGCAATTCCCTGCGCATGCAAAACGGTGTTGGCCAGCGCTCCGCCCAAAATGATGTGGTCAGCCCGTTTTAAATATTCTTCTATCAGCTTCATCTTGGTTGAAATTTTCGCGCCGCCGATAACGACGGTCAAAGGCCGTTCCGGATTCAATAAAACCTTGGATAATACTTCAATTTCTTTTTGCAGCAGTAAACCCGCATAGGATGGTAAATATTTAGTTATATTAACAATTGAGGCATGAGCTCTGTGTGAAGCGCCAAAAGCATCATTTACATAAATCTCAGCCAAAGCAGCTAATTTCTTTGCAAATTCATCATCATTTGCTTCTTCCTCTGGATGAAAACGCAAATTTTCCAAAAGGAGAATCTCGCCAGAATTTAATTGATTTACTAGATTTTCTACTTCCGCACCGACACAATCATCTGCTTTTTTTATCGGCAAACCAAGATATTCAGAAAGCCGCTTCTGCACGGATTGAAGTCTCATTAATTCAATTATTTTACCTTCGGGTCTCGCAAAATGCGAAGACAAAATAATTTTTGCATTCTGTTCCAAAAGATATTTTATTGTTGGCAAACTTGCCCGAATGCGAAAGTCATCCAAAATTTTGCCGTCTTTATCAATCGTAATATTAAAATCGTTTCTGACCAAAACTTTTTTGCCCGATAAATTACCTGCTTCGCTGAGTATCCTCATGCTAGATTATTTAACGAATTGGCTATTTTTGAAAATTCCTGAGGGTCAAGGCTGGCTCCGCCAACCAAAACTCCCACCATTTGAGTCTGCTTAAGATAACCAGCTGCATTGCCAGAATCAACGCTGCCGCCATAAATAATTCTAATTTTTCCTCCCAAATACTTGCCGAAAAGTCCGGTTAAAATTTTTCTGATAAAAACAGCGGCGCTTAATGCGTCATCAGGCAAGCAGGGCTTGGCTTGAACGCCCGTACTAATTGCCCAAACCGGCTCATAAGCAATGACTATTTTTTCAATCTGATTTTTTCCAATATCAGCCAAGCCTTGTTTAAGCTGATTTTCGACAATATCTGACATTTCTTCTCCTTCCCGCTCCCCAATGCAAAAAATCGGCGTCAAGTTTTCTTTCAGCGCCATTTTCAATTTTAGATTTACCGTCTCGTCTGTCTCGCCCAAAAATTGCCTGCGTTCGGAATGCCCCAAAATAACATATTCACAACCAAGGTTTTTTAACATCTTACCGGATATTTCGCCGGTGAAAGCGCCCTGGGGCTCCCAAAAAATGTCCTGCCCGCCAAGTTTTATGCTTTTTGGCGAACCAAATATTGGCAGAAAGGGATATGGCGGGCAAATTACTGTTTCAATGTTTTTTAATCTGCCGACATTAATCATTGCATCAAACAAAACTCGCGCTTCACGAGCAGTCTGAGGATTCATCTTCCAATTGGCGACTAAAATTTTTTTATCCATACCAGGTAGTAGAAACTCGACTTTTTGATGAGATTAATTATAAAAAAAGTCTTTTTTCTTTTATGCCAAGGAGGTAATAATAGATTTTATGTTTTGTCCCGCTTCGCGGGACGGTCGAATTTTCACTACCTGGCATATTCTTAATTTTTTAATTGGTTGCCGATTTTTTTGTTTAAAAAATGACTCCACAAAAACCAAGCCAACCCAGCCGCTAAAAAAATCAAAATGATATAATCAAATTTTCTAAAATACACCTCAATATTTTTCCAGTTTTCGCCAAGGAAAAACCCGATATAGGCCAAGGCAAAATTCCAGGGAACCGATCCAAAAAAAGTATAAGCCAGAAATTTTGATAAGTCCATCTTGACGATGCCGGCAGGCAAAGAGATATACGTCCTGACAACAGGCAACATGCGGCCAAAAAAGACTGCCGAGAAGCCGTATTTTTTAAACCATTTATCTGATTTCCCCAGTTCTTCGGGGGTAAAGAAAAAGTAACGGCCGTATCTCAAAGCAAAGGAACGACCTCCATAATAACCGACTACATAAAGAACCAGCGAGCCAAAAATATTGCCGACTGTTGCAAAAAAAGCCACTAACCATAAAGATAATTTGCCCGTTCCCGCCAAATATCCGGAAAACGGCATTATCACTTCCGAAGGGATAAGGATTCCGGCGCTCTCCAAAACCATTAAAAACGTTATACCCAGATAACCGGTGCTGGATATAATACTAATTATTAAAGATGCAAGCCATCCCAATACGTCCGAAATCATTTAATGCAAAATGCAAATATCAAAGTGCAAAATGACAATGTAAAATGCAAAAAATTTTGAATTTTGATTTGTCATTTTGATTTTTGAATTTTGATTTTTTAATTTATCTGTCTTAGGTATTCCGCCGCTTTTTCCGGCTCAATGGTTGAAATCTGAATGCCCGTGCCCAGCTCAAATCCCGCCCAAACAGAAGTTTTTGGCAAAATTTCAAAATGCCAATGATAATGATCATAGCTTTTTCCGTCGCAAGGAGCCGTATGAATAAAAAAGTTATAAGCAGGGTCAACCAGGCCTTTGCAAATTTTATTCAAAGCGACTTGCAAGGCTTCGGCCAGCTTTATTTTTTCATCCTCTTTAATCCGCTCAAAATAGGCTTTATGTTCTTTCGGATATATCCTTGTTTCAAACGCAACTTTTGAAGCAAAAGGCGTCAAGGCCACAAACTTGTCATTTTCATATATGATTCTGCTTTTTTCTTCCAAATCCCACTCAAGCATGGCACAATGAACGCAAGCGCCATGATTTTCAAAAAAAATACGCGAGCCGTCCAGGCTGCGCCGCAAATCCGGATCTGTCACTGGAATAGCAATAATTTGCGAATGGGGATGAGCAATTGAAGCACCGGCTTCTTTACCGTTATTATGGAAAATTGAAATATAGTTTATGTGTTTTTCATTCATCAGCTCAAGATACCTTTCCTGATAAGCATCTATGACATGCTTTACTTTTTCAGCCGTGAAATGCGCCATATTCTGGCGATGATCGCGCGTCACCACCACTTCATGGAAACCAAGCCCATCCATTACTTGATACGGCCCGACTGCCCTTTCCTGAAGCTGGTTACCTTCCGAAAAAGCCGGATATTTATTTGGGAAAACCATTACCTCCCATTTTTTTTTATCATTTGGATACATATAAACCGGCGGCGCCTGATTTTCTATGTGGCAAAAAGGGCAATCTTTTTCTGAACCTTCTTCTTTCGCTCTTCCGTTGTTTTTGAAAGTTTCAGGCTTTCTCGCCCGGCCTGTTGCGATAACAACCCAATCTTTTGAAACTAAATCAAACCTCAGCTCCGAAGATGGCTTTTTATGGTTTTGGTTGTTTTCCATGCAATTATGTCAAAAATTGAAAAATTAAACAATTTTTTTATTTGGATTTTGTTCGGCTTCCTGCCCGACAGAACCAATCGATTTTTTTGATTTTAAATGGTATTTGTCGCTTATTAAGTTTGCCTTTATCTGGAAAAGTTCAATAAAAGTTTTCAAATACCCTTTTAAATTGACCTTGCTGTCAGGATCGTTTATCCAATAAACGGGAATCAGAGCAATTTTAAAACCAAGCCGCTTGGCAACTGCCAAAGCTTCAATGTCAAAACCCCAACGGTCAATCAAGCTTCGCGAAAAAACTTCTTTGGCTGCCTTGGCTGAAAAAACCTTAAATCCGCATTGGGTATCCCAAATTCCCCAGACAGCCACAGCTTGGATTAAAATATTTCCCATATCTCCCAGCATACGCTTCAAAAATGGCTGAGACACGGCCTGCTTTGCCTCTTTATGGTCTCTTGAATCACGCGTGCCGATTACAACATCATATCCCTGTTTAAAATACGGCCACGCTTTTTCAATGTGGTCAATCGTTGTAGCATTGTCTGCGTCCATAAAAACTCTGAAATTTCCTTGCGCTTCCAACATTCCTTGCCGCACCACCCAGCCTTTGCCGTGATTTTCTTTATTGTCAATCAGCCGCAAATTGCGAACCATTTTTTGAAAATTGGCGACCACCTCCGCTGTTTTATCTTTTGAGCCGTCCGAAACAACCAAAATTTCATAATCATAATCCTGTTTTGTTAAATATTGATCAACTGCCAAAAGCGTCTTTGAAATTCTTTTTTCTTCATTATAGGCAGGAATAATCACTGAAAGATGAGGCATAAGCTTTAAAATTCCAAATTCCAAACCTATCCGCCGCAGACGGACATTTTAAAAATTGGATGTTGGGATTTAATTAGGTTAATTTGCTACGCGTGATGTGAAATTCCTTGGCTTAAATAAGGCGCTTATTGCCTGAGCGGAGGCCGTCAGGCCGAAGTCGAAGGATTATTTAGACCCTTCGACGCGTCCCGCTAAGCGGGACTTGCTCAGGGAATAAAATAGAGCTGAATTTCACATCACGCGTAATTTGCTATATTTAGCATACCATATTCCGTTTAATTTCCCAATAAAAAAATCCACAGGTAAATTCCCACACCTAATCTGGATAAGGCCGAAGGCCCAGATGAAAATGGGAGGTGAAAAAAATTTTTTAGAAACTATTACCGTATGTCTGAAAAACCATTCTTTTAAAAATCTAGATTAGGTGTGAGGAAAAAGAAAAAGCCCGGCGGGAAATAAATTCCGCACGGGCTTTATTTAAAAATCCTCCTCTCAAACCCATCCTTTTAAAAGATAATGGATGCGTGTTAAGCCTTCACGAAACAGCCAAAAATATTTGTTCGTTGTAAACCATTGGACGGAATCCGGGTCAAAAAAATCGGGCCCCTTAAACGCGACAATGGCTGATGATTCGTCAAAATTTTCTTTTAAGAGCTTCTCTGTAACCAAAAAGCTCTTGTCATGTGCATATTGTGGGCCAGGACTATCGGACGGCGAAAACCCTTCTGTTTCATGATTTCAATGGCTTGCTTGTTCAAATCATGAGTTGAAAAATACTCGCCCGGCTTATTTGACGGCCAAATGCAAAAAATTTTGTTCACATACGCCCAATACCAATGAGGGTCAAAGGCAGCCGCAATTTCCCACTGTACAATAGCCGGAATATTATACCGTTCAACTAATGTGCCGCACTGGTGTGCCAATATGCGATTGGAAATGCCCGGATCAAAAAAGGTTTTTTTATCGGCAAATTTCATTTTCTGCAACTTCTTTATGGCTGTCAAATCAGAACCAGCTTCATCAAAAATCCTTCTTACTTCAAACAACTTATCATCTATAAAGCTATTTCTTCCAAATGCCTGAACAATAACAATATCTGCTTCTTTTGGGTCGCCAATTGGCTCCATCCCCAGCCAAAACACAAAATACCTTAACCATATATTCATTTTCCCCTCCTCCAAAAATGTATTTTTGCTGATTTTAGGAACAAAAAACATAGATCTTAATAATCTATGCTTTCAAAACATCTTATAATTTTTTTATATTTTTGTCAACACCTGGTATCCCTCTTTCGTCACCGCCACCGTATGCTCAAAATGGGCAGATAAGGATTTATCGGCGGTTTCATAGGTAAAACCATCTTGACTTTGTTTTATTTTATAATCCCCGGCGGCGATCATCGGCTCAATCGCCAAGGTCATTCCTTCTTTTAAAATTACGCTTTCCCCTGGCCGGCCGAAATTTGGCACTTCCGGGTCTTCGTGAAGCTCTTTTCCAACTCCGTGGCCAACTAACTGGCGAATTACAGAGAAACCTTCGCTTTCAACATATTTTTGTATCGCAAAACTGACATCGCCAAGATGCACGCCCGGTTTTATTTTCTCAATTGCCAAATCCAATGCTTTTTTTGCCGCCTGAATAATTTTTTCCGCCTCTTTGCTGATTTTGCCCACGGCCACGGTCACGGCCATATCTGTATAGAAAGGCTGGTTTTCCGGATTACAGGTCGCACCCATCGGGCAATAATCACATTTTCCGAAAGGATATAGAATTCCTAGGTCCAATCCGATAATATCGCCTTCATGCATTTTTCTTTCAGATGGCGCACCGTGCACAACCTCTTCGTTTATTGAAGTGCAAAGGGTAGCGGGAAATCCCTGATAGCCTAAAAATGCGGGTTTTGCGCCGCATGCAAAAACAAGGTCTTGGGCGACCTT
>PEYL01000093.1 GCA_002774415.1 Candidatus Portnoybacteria bacterium CG08_land_8_20_14_0_20_40_83
TGACTCGTATTTTAACGAGAGCATTTTGAAGCGGGCGCAGAAAAAAGAATTGATTAAGATTAGATTGCACGATTTAAGGCGATGGACAAGCGATAGGCACAAGACGGTTGATGATAAACCGTACGGAGGAGGGCCGGGGATGATTTTTAAAATTGAACCTATATATAAAGCGGTTCAATTTTTAAGTTCAAAGTTCAAAGTTCAAAGTTCAAAGTTACAATCCAAAAGTAAAAAATTACGAGTAATACTATTTTCTGCCAAGGGCAAGCTGTTCACACAAGCCGATGCGAGGCGGCTGGCTAAGTACGACCGGTTGATTTTGATTTGTGGCCGATATGAAGGGGTGGACGAGCGGGTGGTGGAGCATATAGCGGACGAAGAGCTGTCTGTGGGTAATTTTGTCTTAACCGGCGGAGAAATTCCTGCTATGATAGTGGTAGATGCCGTCTCGCGGTTAATACCGGGAGTTTTGGGGAAAAAAGAATCGCTGGAGGAAGAAAGTTTCTCGTTGAAGTCAGACTTCAAAGATAGCCCGAAGTCTGACTTCAACGAATTATCGGCCAACGCATATCTAGAGTATCCCCAATATACCCGTCCAGAAAACTTCCGCGGCTGGAAAGTGCCGGGGGTCTTATTATTAGGAAATCATAAGAAAATCCAAGATTGGCGGATAAAAAATTCAAAATCTAGATCTAGAGTGCAAAATTAAAAATGATATTTTAAAATAAAAAATTATCCCGCTTTGCGGAATACCTAAATTTTGCATTTTGATATTTATATTTTACATTAATATGCTTTATATCGCCGCTGACTGCGCGGGGTATCAGCTAAAAAATAAAATTTATGCCAACCAATGAACTTTTAAATTTTATCAAACAATCCCAATCTGCCGGCCAGACAGATGAAAAAATTAAGGCCGCTTTGCGTTCCGCCGGCTGGCAGGAAAGCGACATTGAAGAAGGATTTAAATCTTTGAAGCCGCAGATAACTTTGCCGACAGCTCCGCCAATGCAAACAAAAGGCGTTCAAAATTATTCAGATGTTCTCTATAGAAGACCGCAAAATATTGTTGTTAAATCAAAAATCAGCTCTCGCAAGAAATCGTTTCTAATCTTTGTCATCTCTTTGCTTTTGGCCGCGCTGGGAACCGCTGTCTATTTTTATAAACTGGCCGATATGCCGTTTATAAAAAACTTTCTTTCAAAGTAAAAACTATTTTAAAAGCCATTGAATAAATAATCATGATGAATTCAATTCTTGATTTTTAATTTTGTCATTCTTAAATCCATGCTATACATCGCCTCAGACCATGCCGGATATCCGCTGAAAGAAGAATTAAAGCTCTTTTTGGAAGAGATGGGTTTGGAGTTTGAAGATTTGGGGAATGAGCAATTAGACCCTTCGGACGATTATCCCGATTTTGCTTATCGCCTTGCGCATAATGTTTTGGAGAAAGAAGATTCAAGAGGCATTTTGATTTGCGGCACGGGACAAGGAATGTGTATTGCGGCCAATAAAATTGACGGAATCCGGGCGGCTTTTGTCCACGATGAATTTACCGCGCGCAGCGCAGCCGAACATCTAAATGCGAATGTGATTTGTCTGGGAGGCAGGGTAACCGATTTTGAAACAGCGAAGAAACTGGTTAAGATCTGGCTGGAAACGGAGTTTTCGCGCGAAGAGAGACACGAGAGGCGGCTTGAGAAAATTCAAAATATTGAGCGAAGCTAAATCACGAATAAGCTCTCTAATTTTTCACGAATATTCGCGAATATTAGAGAAAAATTTGCGATTTAATTGGTGATTTTTATGCCTGAGATAATTCCTGCCATTATTGCTAAAGACTTTCTCGAGCTAGAAAAAAAAATAAAGCTAATTGAATCTTATGTTAATTGGGTGCAATTAGATGTTTCGGATGGTAAATTTACTACGATGAAAACCTGGAATAGTCCCGGAGAGTTAAAGCAGATTGATACTAAATTGAATCTGGAAGTCCATCTGATGATTTTTGAACCAGAAAAAGAGATTGATAAGTGGATTAATTCTGGCGTAAAAAGAATTTTAATTCATTATGAGTCAACTGAGCAATTACCAGATCTTATTGAGAAGATAAAAAATATTGGGCTAGAGGTCGGAGTAGTTTTAAATCTTCAGACACCAATTGAAGTGGTTGATGAATTGTTGGCTGGGCCCTTCGACTCCGCGTCGCCTACGGCGATGCTCCGCTCAGGGAATAACAACGATTTATTGCCTGAGCAAGGCGATGAGGTCGCTGCGTCGAAGGCTATCGATGTTATACAGCTGATGGGAATTTCCGAGATTGGTTATTATGGCCATCCTTTCAGCGATAGAGTTATCCCCAAAATTTTTTCATTGAAAGCAAAATATAGCAATGTTAAAATAGCAGTAGACGGCGGAATTAATTCTGAAACCGCCCAAAAAGCAGCCCAAGCCGGAGCTGATATTTTAGTTGCCGGCTCGGCGGTATTTGAGAGCGGGGACGCCAGAAAGGCGATTGAAGAATTAAAACAAAGTATTTGAGATTGTTTTTTTGTAAGAAATGGAGAATCAATTAAATCAAAATTTTAACATCAGCCATGAAGTAAGCGAAAATAGAAAGATTAGTTGGTATAAGAATTGGAGATTTATTTTAATAATATTTGGGGTACTGGACATAGCAATTAATTATTTTTTGGAATTAGATTATAAAGAAAACTCTTTTTATTTAGCTTTTTTTGCCTCGGGTTTATTTTCAGCGATACTGGGTTTCATACTAAGCATTATAAAATTTATTACAGACTCATTTCGAGACTCGCAATCAAAATTTAGACTAATTTATATTTTTTTTGGGATCATTATGCTAATTGCAATTATTCTTGCAATCACAATTAATTTATTACTATTAATTTAATTATAAAAATATGTCCGATGGACAAAATATGCAATTTAATCAATTTAATAATAATCCGTCAACGCAAGAAGAGATATCTGATAAAAAAATAAAAAAGCCGAGGTTCATTGTATTTTTATTAGTCATTTTATTTATGCTAGCTGGGTTAGGTATTTTTATCTGGAAAATTTGGCCTGCCATTCAGGGAAATCTGTATAATAAGACGGAAAAAGAATATACAGACACAACGAAATCAATTGGAGAAAAATTCGATCGTATCAACGAGAGGGTTGTTTCTGACATGGTTCAGATTCGAACCGCCGCTGAGATGATATATGATCAAGACGGAAGCTATAATAATCTTAATTGTAATCATCCGCAAATAGCGAGTCTTTGTGCCGATATTAATGAACAGATTGGGGCAAGACCGGTTATTAATTCTTCTTTAAAAGCATACTGCAGTTATGTAAAATTACCGCCTCTTTTAGATTATTACTGCATTGATAGCCAGATGACTTACGACAAATTTATGAGCGCCGCTGATACAGAAACATTTTGCGATGGCACAAGTTTTTCCTGCCCGCAAGAAAAATACAGAGCATCATCAACTGACATCACCGCCTCCTGGCAGACTTATCGGAATGAGGAGTATGGGTTTGAGGTGAAATATCCGATTAATTGGAAAGAAGAAAAACCGCCTTTCGATTATAAAGGCATAATTTTGAATGAAAATTCTAAAAGTCCAAATGGTTTTGATTTGAGTATATCATTTATTTATTATGATAATATCAATGAGGTGAGCTGGACATCTAATAATCCCCCGCAAAACTTCGATGATTATATGAACGATCCTATGTTCCAGAATCCAATATCTATAGATTTCCTTGGAAATAAAGCCTTTAGAGCGACTTCTATAAACAAAATCATAAACTATACCGAAACGAAAATAATTATCAGTCACAATAATCATATATATGAAATAGGTTATGAAAATTCAGATGAGTTAATTGACCAAATTCTTCCCACT
>PEYL01000013.1 GCA_002774415.1 Candidatus Portnoybacteria bacterium CG08_land_8_20_14_0_20_40_83
TTCGGGAGATTTGGAAGATGTCTTGCATGTCAAATTCAAAATGTAAATATCAAAATGAAAAATGACAGTTTAAAATGTAAAATTAGCTATAACTAAAAACCATTTTAACATTTCGTTTTAAATTTTGCATTGTAATTTTGATTTTTGATTTTTGAATTTTAAATTATCTATATTCTACCACAAGAATGCTTCTTTTGCCCATTGGATAACCTTGTCCATTTCTCCTATTCTGTCTTGCGAATCTAAAATTACATTTATAATTGCGCCTTTGCCATCGGGAGCGGAAACGGCAACAATCATGCAATTTCCCGCCTCATCAATATAGCCCGTTTTCCCGGCAATGATTTCCGGATATTTTAAAAGCAGTTTATCGGTGTTGATTAAATGGTGATTGCGCTTGCCGTCAGCGGAAAGAATGTCTATTTCGGAAGTTTTCATTATGTTTTTAAGAAGCGGATATTTGATTGCTTCCTGCATAATTTTTACCAGTTCCTTGGCGTTGGAAACATTTTCAATGGCCAGGCCGCTGGCATCGGCAAAATGAGTATTTTTCAATCCAAGCTGTTCGGCCTTTTTATTCATAAAAGCGACGAATTGGCCGTTGAATTTTTCTGACAGCGCCACGGCTGCGTCATTGCTTGATTCAATAAGCATGGCAAAAAGCAGAGATTCAATTGTCATTTTTTCATCGGTAACCAAATTGCCCATTTCGCCGTAAGTATCAACTGCATTTTTGCTGATTGTAATTTCATCTTTGAGATTGGCGCGTTCAATAATAACCAGCGCGGTCATTAATTTTGAGAGACTGGCAATTGGTCTTGTCTGCTCCGGTTCTCTTTGCGCCAAAACTTTGCCCGAATTAACTTCAATAACATAATATGATTTGGCGCTGAGCTTAGGTTCTTCAATATTCCAATTTCTTATAGGAGTGACAATGTCATTTCTTGGAATCAAGAAAGCATCCTGCGCCACGGGCAAAGATGCGGCAAAAACAGTTTCGGTTTGAGGCGGGTTGAATTTTGGCGAATTTTGCGATTGTGTCTCTGTTTTATTCTTAAATAATACAGAACCAAAATAAACTGCGGCTAAAATTGCCAAAGCAGTAAATAGTTTCAAAAAATAAGCAGGGTCTAAATTATCAGACTTGTCAGAAGAAAATTGAGTTTTCAAGAATTTTTTAATTCAAAATTCAAAAATCAAAATGCAGAATAACAGTTTAAAATTCAAAATTTTAAATTTTACATTGTCATTTTTATTTTTGCAATTTGCATTTTAATTTTTCTTTTGGCTGAAGCCTCCCTTAATAATTTTTTTGTCTAATTTAAATAATGAGCCGGGCGCGATTTTCAAAGAGTTCTGATAATCCCCGGCATTAACAACGAGTTTGGGCTGATTGGCCAGCGCATTATCAATGAATGTCGGGAGCCGATAAAGAATTCCAAAGGGCGGCGTGGCGCCGAGCTTTATGCCTTTTAGATTGGCTTTCATCCATTTTTCGCTCACAAAATCTATTTTTTTGTAATTTAAAAGTTTTGCTTTCTGCCTTTGCTTATTTATCAGTGCCAGAAGTTTTTTCTTGTCTAAATTTTTGTTGGCCGGAATCAAGCCAAGCGCATGGTCTTTATCGTTCAAACTGACAATCACCGTCTTTGCCACTTGCTGGGGTTTAAGCCCAAGTGTCGCAGCCTTATCATAAGCGGTATAAACAATGCGATGGCTGATAATTTCGTATTTTATTTTATTTTTATTTAAATAATTTAAGATAGATTTTGGTATCGGCATACCAGGTAGTAGAAATTCGACTTTTTATTGACAGTTTATCATTAAAAAGTCTTCTTTTTACTTATTTTTTAAGCCAAGTGGCAAAATTATTTTGTGCGCTTCGCGCACTGTCGAATTTTCACTACCTGGCATATTTTTATAAATTAATGGTTATTCTATAGTTTAACACAAAGTTTTGTTTTTTTTCAACCAATTCGCTGGGGATAAAAAAGACCCGCAAAATTTAGCGGGTCGAATTTCAGGCATAGGCAACAGAAGCAATCGTTTCCAAATAAGACTGGGTTGTCTTTAGTAAACTGAATAATTCAGTCGACTGGGAGTTTGTGCCTTGCAATACCAGTATCAGCCTATTAAGGGATATGAGCGCAAGCGTATATTGATGCGCTTTAATATTTATATCAAAGGAATCAACTAATTTAACGACAAAATCAGTATTGGCAATTTTATCCGTCATTAAATCTATTTTTGCTTGGCATTTTGCTTCTTTCTTAAAGTTGCTGTCCCGGCTTGCTTTTTCGCAGTCTAAAAAAAGCGAAACTTTTTCCTGAAAAAGATTTATTCTCCGCCTCATCAAGAATTTTTTAAATGAAAAGAGCTTCAAAATAGCCTTGGTCACAATCTCTTCTTCTCTCATTTTTTAACCCTCCCTCGGTAATCCGAAGTTTTAATGTAGGATACCTTTTTTATACGAATACCATAATTTTTCAAAAAAATCAATGATTTAAGCGTTTACATGAAAATATATTACATCCCCGTCCTGCACAATATATTCTTTTCCTTCAAGCCGCATTTTGCCCGATTCTTTTAAATGCGGCCAGCCGCCCAGCGAAACAAAATCCTGCCAGCCGATAACATCCGCCTTAATAAACCCTTTGATAAAATCGGTATGAATCACTCCTGCGGCCTCGCGCGCTTTTGTGTTTTGACGAACTGTCCAGGCGCGGGTTTCCGGCTCTCCGCTGGTCAAAAAAGTTATCAATCCGAGCAGTTTATAGCTTGCTTTGATTAATTTATCCAAACCCGTTTCTTGAATCCCCATTGTTTTTAGATATTCACGGGCTTCGTTTTCTGATAAATCAGCCAGGTCTGATTCAAGCTTGGCAGAAATTTCTATTTGTTTTGCTTTCTCTTCTATTATCGGAATTTCAGCGGCCTTGTTTTCGTCGGTATTTAAAACATATAAGATTGGTTTTGCCGTCAATAAATTTAAATCTGAAAGCCATTTTTTTTCTTCGGCATCAAAATTATACGATCGGATAGATTTGAAGCCTCCTAATATTTGATAAGTTTTTTCAAAAAATTCAAGCTGTTTAGACGCTTCTTTATTAGCCGGATTTTTGGCGGCGCTTCTTAAGGCCTCAAGCCGTTTTTGCACCATTGCCAAATCCGCCAGAGCGAGTTCAATGTTTACAATTTCGGCATCTGATTTAGGGTCTACTTTGCCTTGCGTATTGACTACGTTTGAGTCAGAAAACGCGCGAACAACTTGGACAATCGCGTCAGCTTCCCTTATATGCGACAAAAATTTGTTGCCCAGCCCCTCCCCTTTTGAAGCGCCGGCAACAAGGCCTGCAATATCAACAAATTCAATCACAGTCGGAATTATTTTTTTTGATTTGGAAACTTCGGCGATTTTTTTGAGGCGTTCGTCGGGAACTTCAACAACCCCGATATTGGGGTTAATTGTGCAGAAAGGATAATTTGCCACATTGGCCTGTTTGGAGCGGGTCAGCGCATTAAACAGCGTTGATTTGCCCACATTTGGCAGGCCGACGATTCCGACGGAAAGAGACATAGAATTGTAATTAAAATGTGGACTATTCTTAAAATAGTTCGGACGGTTTTCGCCGCCTGCGGCGGCGAGGAGTTGGCCAAAAATTCCGAACCGAAATCCTGAACTTTGACAATTTCAAGTTTTTCTTTGGTGTGTATTTGAAAATATCCGAACCGATTTCATTAACGGGCTCGGCGGGCGGAATTCCCCCCAAACCCCCCTTCCGCCCGCCTCGC
>PEYL01000087.1 GCA_002774415.1 Candidatus Portnoybacteria bacterium CG08_land_8_20_14_0_20_40_83
AATAATCACTAAAAATAATATTATCGGGATTAAAGTCGTCTGGGAAGTGATGAATCCTGCCACAGCGGCAGGCGAAACGTTTGCCTGTTTGTCTCCGACAATAACAAAATCATTCGCCAAAACCGGCTGCTTGATAGCCACGGGATTAATTTTGGGATTGGCCTTGATCATTAATTGATTGCTTAATCCATCATTGATGGCCGCCAGCGCGGCTTTTAAAATCTGGCTGTTGACAGACGCCATAATCGAGAAATTCTTCATTATTGTATAAACTTCCACTTTTTGCGGCTGCAAATTATTTATTCCATTCTCAAATCCTTTTGGAATTATTAAAGCCACTTTTTCATTTTTGCTTTTGGCGCTGGCCACAATCTCTTCTGCGCTGCCCGAAAGCGAAACATTCGGAGAAAAATTTGTTTTTTTAATTATTTCAATAACCGCCTGCGAAGTCGGCGAATTGTCAAAATCAAGAATTTCAATTGCCTGAGGCGCTTTGATTTTTGAGACTTCGCTACCGATAACCTTGCCGATAAAAACAAAAACAACCACCACCACCAAAAGCGGCACCAGCAACTGCGGCGTCAAAAGCTCAATAACTTCCTTTTTGATTAAAATAAAGAATTTTTTCATTTTTTATACTACAAACAAATTCATCTAGAAGAATTTTCGAAATAAGATTTTTGCAAAAATTTTCTAATAAATGGCTTATATTTATTAAATAATTTTTCTGGAAGAAATCGAACACTTCTTATTGTCTTTCTGCAATTTGGCGTACCACAGTTACATTGCATTTCCCAGTAAGGATCATCTTCAGTTATAGAATAGTCTATTGTTACCTCTTCACCTTTTTTTATATTTTTCATTGCTACCACAGTTTTTATTCCTTTTAGCCCTGCGTTCGGATTGCAGGAATGATTGATAAACCACCAAGGATTATTTCTAAATGGACTAATCCAAATTTCCTTTTTAATTGCAAGCCATCTATGTCCATGTTCGGCATTATAAGGACTGTAAGAACTTCTAACTCTTTTACCTTTTACACTAAAAATAATCTCTCCTTTTTTAATGCTGGAATTTGCAAAAATTCCGGTTCCGGATATTTTTGATTTCTCTTTATAAATTTTCTCCATTATATTCCTTTTATTTCCTTGTCAGCGCCATAAAAACTTCTTCCAGATTTTTGGCGCTGTATTCTTCTTTTAATTGTTCGGCTGTGCCGATGTCGTGAATTTTTCCTTTATCAATAATTGCGACCCTGTGCGATAAAAATTCTATTTCCAGCATATTGTGCGAAGAAAGCAAAACAGCCATTCCCTGCGATGACAGATCACGGACGATTTTTCTGATTTCCATAGCGTTGACAACATCAAGGCCGGTGGTCGGTTCATCCAAAATGGCAAGGCGGGGCTTTGTCATGACAGTTCGTGCCACCAGAAGCTTCCGCGTCATACCCTTTGAGTATGTTTTGACTTTGTCTTTTAAACGATTCCCCAAACCGCAAATTTCAATTGCCATGTCAACAAATTCTTTTTGCTTGCTCTTGTCGTCAGAAAAAAGAGCGGCCATAAATTTCAAGTAGCTTATGCCGCTTAAAGTTTTATAAGCGCCCGCTTCCTCGGGCAGATAGCTGATAATATGTCGCACTTTGTCTGCCTCTTTCTTCACATCCAGTCCATAAATTGAAGCACTGCCGTCGCCAATAGTAAGCACGGTAGCCAAAATCCGCAAAGTGGTTGATTTCCCCGCCCCGTTCGGCCCGATCAGCGCAAAAATTTCATTTTCTTCAACATCAAAACTGATATCATCAACCGCCAGAATGTTTCCGTAGGACTTTGATAAATTTTTCACTTCAACTGCTTTTGGCATACCAGGTAGTAGAAATTCAACAATTTTCTTATAATTGCTGCCGGGCAGCAGTCGAATTTTCACTACCTGGCATAAATTAATTCTATCTTTATTTTTAAAATTAATCAAATTTATCCCCACACCTTTGCAAAAGTGTGGGGATAAAAAAGCCGGCTCCATTTTTGGAACCGGCTGGATTAAGTTAATGATTTTGGAAATCCTTGATTATCCTCTTTGCTTCCAGCGGAATACGCTTCTGTTTTAAAACTACCGCTCCCAGTTTTTGAGCCGCCTGACGCCATTTGTCCATCTGCCGCTTACATTCGTCCCTCGCCCGATTAACTTTAACTAAATCAATTTCTAAGATGGCCTTTTGATGCTTTAAAATTTTAATTTCTTTCTTGTGATTTCTTTTCATCCCCTCCTCCTTTATAAATTTAATGAACAAATTGCGTCAATCCGTTTCTTCTCCTAAGCCACCAAAGGTATCCTGTGTATCTTTTCTTCCCCATTGCTTTGGAAAACTGATATAACCAGTTCCTTCTTTTTTGCCCAAATAGAGGCGCGGCATAAATCCTTTTCTTTGGTTCTCACATCAATTCTGCTGCATTTGGTAGAGTGGTTTCCTGCCTTAATCCCCCAAAGTTGAAATTTATCGCGCTGCTCGTCTACAAAAGCGCGAGCTTCTTCGGCCAGTTTCCCTTGAATTTTTTCGAGTACGCCCGTTTTTTCATTCGGTTTTCCAAAAATGACGTCTCCGTCAGGATAAACAATAATATCAATCGGATAACCGCCACTAAAGCTTTTACTGCCGGGAAATGTAATATGGCCAATTTTCTGGTCCTCGCTGAACCACACCTCAGATCCGCTCGGTATCTTATTTATTCCCATTTTTACCCTCCTTTTTACGAATCCGGAAAATTTTTTATTGCCTGCCTCAACAGCCAAGAAACATTCTTCCTTTTAAGAACCAGTTTCGCCAGATTCTGGCCTGCCTGACGCCATTTATCTTTCTCCCGTTTGCATTCGTCTCTCAGACGCCTTGCCTTATTTAGCTCAATTTCCAAAATAGTTTTTTTATGCTTCAAGATCTCTATTTCTGTCATGCGATTTCCCCTCATCTTGCATTGCCTATGGCTAGCCATTTCCCCTCCTTTCAAAGATAAAGTTTTTAGCGAACAAAAAACAAGATAATCTATCATAGTATAGAAAGGTTATCTTGTAAAGAATACGACTCCCTCATCTTGTCGTATAGCAAAATTAGCTTAATTTTTCCAGAATTTTATTCAGTTTTTAAACTAAAATTTTAATCAGCTCTTCGGGTTTTTCTATAATAAAATCCGGATTTTGTTTTTCCAGCGTGTTTTTGGAATTGGCGCCCCAAGTCACGGCGGCCGAAATGACGCCGCTTTTTTTGGCGGCTTCGATGTCTCTAGTCTCGTCGCCGACAAAAATAATATTTTTGGAATCAACTTTCAATTTGCGCAGCAAATTTTTTATTTTTCTTTTTTTGCCAAATAAATTGGTATCGGAATATAAAAAATCAAAAAAATCAATTTCGTTATTTTTCAAAAACTCCTTTACATTTTCTTTTGAATTTGAGGTGATAATGCCAAGCTGGCAGCCGCGGTTTTTTAATTCAAACAGTGTTTCTTTCATACCAGCAAATGTTTTTATTGAATTAATTTCGCTTCTAAAACGCTTTTTTACCTCTCTTATAAAAAACGGCAGCTTATAAAAAGGTAAGTCAATTCTTTTAACTATTTCTCGGCTCGTCAAATCTCTTAGCGCCTCAAAATTAACCTGTTTTAAATTATATCGCCCCGCGATTTCATTATAAATTTTACCAAGAGCCGGCAGCCCATCAGCAATCACCCCATCAAAATCAAAAATGATAATTTTTTGAGACATATAACTCGTATTT
>PEYL01000055.1 GCA_002774415.1 Candidatus Portnoybacteria bacterium CG08_land_8_20_14_0_20_40_83
AAAAAACACGGTCCGTGCAGGATTCATAGACTAAGTTTCAGGCCAATTTGCAAAAAAAACTGAGATATGCTATTTTAGATGCAGTCTTTTAGGTCGATGAATTTTTACATAAAAAGGAGGCGTTTTCTATGTTTGAAAAATATTCCAGAGAAAATTTTGAAGAAGCGAAAAAAAAGAAAGAAGAATCTGAGGAATTAAGAGCAGAAGGAGCCCGAGAAGCAAATCCACTTTATGCTTTTGCAGTAATGACTGCAGAACTACAGAAAAGATTAGCAGCAAGGAAATTTGAAAAAATTGAAGGATTTGCGCAAGAAGAAGCTGAAAAATTAAACGAAGAGTACGAACAATTGAAACGAAAAATTATAGATGACATTAAGACTTTGAGAAATTTTGAGAGAGAGAAATTAGGGATGTCCGAAAAAGAGAATAAATAATTTGAAGAATAATAGACTTTTTATAAATAATTTTACGACAGGGAAAAAGCCGCATTTTGTTGAGCGGCTTTTTATTTTATTACAACTATTGTCAAATTTTGATTTTCTTGCTATACTTGTAGTAATGCTCATTTTGAGCGTAGTGAAGAATTACTTTCGTTATCCTTCGCTTCGCTCAGGATGACGCCGGGGAAAAGCGTCATTTTTATTTTGAATTTTGATTTTTTAATTTTGCATTTACTACCATGCCGACAATGCGTCAGAGACATACGAAGTCCCGCAGGAACAAAAGGCGTTCACATCATGCATTAAAAACGCAAATTTTTGGTTTATGCGCAAAATGCGGCCAAAGCGTTTTGCCGCACCGAGTTTGTTTAAATTGCGGCACATATCGGGGCAGAGAAATAGTTGATGTGTTGAAAAAATTGACAAAGAAAGAAAAGAAGGAGAAGAAAAAAGAAATGACCGAGCAGGAAAAACAGACAAAGGGGATGGATATGGAAAGTCTTTCCGTTAAATCCTAATTTTTAATTAACCTAATTGATCTAAAAATGTCCCGACGTTACGTCGGGACTGATTAGAAATTAGAAATTAGAAATTAGAAATTAGGCCTATGGCCAACAGACATCTTTCTCGTTCCGTTGCCATGCAATCCCTTTATGAATGGGATTTTTCCGGCAGAGACGCTGCCAAACTGGATGAAATTATGGCGCGCAATATAAAAGAATTTGCGCCGGGCTTGGATTCGGTAGAGTTTATCAAGCGGCTGGTTAAAGGAGTGATTGATAATTTGCCAAAACTTGATAAAATCATAACCAAATCGGCGCCCGAATGGCCGATTGAGCAGATAACAATTGTTGACAGAAACATTTTGCGGCTCGGCTTATATGAATTGCTTTTTGGAGACCGGGCCGAAGTGCCGCCGAAAGTGGCAATCAACGAGGCGATTGAGCTGGCCAAAAGTTTCGGCGGAGAATCAAGCGGCAAATTTGTCAACGGGGTGCTGGGAACTATTTATCGCGAAATAGGCGAGCCGCAAAAAGATGAATAATATAGTTAATTAAAAAATCAAAGTTCAAAGTTCAAAATGACAATTTAAAATTCAAAATGGACAAATGCTAAAAACATTTTGAATTAAATAATTTTAAATTTTGATATGTCATTTTACATTTTGATTTTTGCATTTTAAATTTCTGATGAATGATTTATCAAGTCTTGAGAAAAAAATCGGCGTTAAATTTAACGATCAGGAGCTTTTAAAACAATCATTAACCCACCGTTCTTATTTAAATGAAAATCCCGATTTTAATTTGGGTCATAATGAGCGTCTGGAATTTCTGGGAGATGCGGTATTGGAATTAGTCGTCACGGAATATTTATACCGCAATTATCAAAATCCAGAAGGAGAGCTGACAAATTGGCGGGCCGCCTTGGTAAACGCAAAAATGTTGGCCGAAATTGCGACCGAACTCGGTTTAAATGATTATGTTTTGCTGAGCAGGGGAGAAGCTAAAGACTCTGGCCGGGCAAGAAATTATATTTTGGCCAATGCGCTTGAAGCTTTAATCGGCGCAATTTATTACGACCAAGGCATAGAAAAATCAGCGGATTTTATCAAAGACAAAATTTTAGTCCATCTGCCAGAAATTTTGAAACAAGGCACTTATCGGGATGCCAAAAGCAAATTTCAAGAAGAAGCCCAGGACAGGGCCGGCGTCACTCCGACTTATGAAGTTTTGGATGAATGGGGGCCGGACCACGCAAAACATTTTAAAATTGGCGTATTTTTAGGTGATGAACTGGTGGCTGAAGGACAAGGGCCTTCAAAACAGGAAGCGCAGCAAAAAGCAGCCGAAAATGCGCTTAAGAAGAAAGAATGGAATAATTCAATTTAAATTGAAAGCGACACAGATACCCGGATAGCACACGGATGACCCAGATAAAATATCCGTGTGAGCGTTTCCGGGTTGCCGAAGCCTAAAGGGCGAAGGCGCGCTTTCCGTGTGCTTATGTTAGTAATCAGATTTACAAGGAGAGGGAGGCGTAATGACCCCAGCTTTAAGCTGGTGGTGACAGAGCAGTCAAATCCTGTAAAGGGCAGGTTTTTAGAGGAACTTGGTTTTTATAGTCCAAAAATGAAAACAAAAAACTTTGCCAAAGAGAGAATTTTGTATTGGGTTAGCAAAGGAGCAAAGCTTTCAAAAACTGTAAATAATCTGTTGGTCGGCGAGGGGATTATTCAAGGCAAAAAAGTTAAAGCCTGGCGGCCTAAAAAAAGGAGTGAAACAGAAGCGCCAAAAAAGGAAAAAACGGCGGAAGCAAAGAAAGCAGAAGTCGTAGAAACTAAAAAAAGCGAGGCCGAACCGATAGCTAAAGACGTTGAGAAGAAAGAAGAGAAAGTAGAAGAGCAGCCAGAAAACCAGGAAACGCCAGATTTAATAAAAGAGACAGCGCCTGAAGAGCCTAAAGAGGCGGCTGAAAAAGAATAGATAAAAATCCCACTAATAGAGCGGGATTTTTTGTTTCCAAAAGAGTGCTTGGCAGTTATCCACAATTCATTCTACAATTTTGAAAGAATACATTTAACGCTTAATGGGTCAACACCCCAGGAAAAACTACTCCAGAGTGTTACCCTTGACTGTTAACTGTACACGGGGTTGACTTATTTGTATAAAGGATTATAATAACAGCAAATAGTAGCACTACAAGCAGAAAGCTTGGACCGGTCGAACTACTATATATCAGTAATGAAAAAATGATTTTAAGAAAGATATGGCTAAAAACATTGATCAGGAATTTGTGGAATTCATTATCAAAAGCATTGTTGACCACCCCGATGAGGTGAAAACCGATCGGAAGATTGACGAAATGGGAGTCCTTTTGACTCTCAAGGTCAATCCTGAAGATATGGGTCAGGTTATCGGTCGGGAAGGTTCCACTGCCCGCGCAATCAGAACTTTACTTAGAGTGATTGGCGCAAAGCACAATGCTCGAGTGAATTTCAAGATTGAAGAGCCAGAAGGCGGACGCGTTATGCGCAGAACCGCCGAAGAAGGCCCAAAAGACGTTGACCAAGTAGTTGACGAACTTAAACTGTAAACGTTTAAACGTATTGCAGACAGAGAAAAACCCCGATTAAAATCGGGGTTTTTCTTTTTTGGTGCATGGTGCATTTGGGGATAAATAAATAGGAAAAGTCTTTTTTGGGTGGTAAAATTAATATATGCGTCACTTCGCCTGCTGCGCCCAGCGGAGTGACAGTTATTTAATTAAATGAAATTGATTATTTATTAAAGAGTTAACGGGTTAATGTTTTGGCGCTC
>PEYL01000070.1 GCA_002774415.1 Candidatus Portnoybacteria bacterium CG08_land_8_20_14_0_20_40_83
GCGGGTCGCCTTCCTGCAGGGTTAGTAAAAAAGGAGCTCCCGTTTTTTTCTTGAATCGGACAGCGGCAAATCCGCCATAAGAAGCCATCACCGCCCAAACCAATTGATAAGGCTCTTCTTTGTGAATTTTAAGGGCCTTGCGATGCCCCAAAGAACCGAGCAAAAATTTATCTATTTTGGGAATGCCCGGCCCCAGTCGGTAAATATTGACATTGCCTCTTTTTTCAAACTTGCTTGTGTTCTTCCTTATTCGCGCGCAAAATAAATCAAACTCAAAATTTGGCAGACGTTTTGTTATTTCGCCAATCGCAATTTCCGCTCCGCCGGCCGGCGGCACAAAATCATCAGTTGAAAAAATTAAAATTCTTTTTAACACAATATAGTTTTTATTTTAATATTTTTTTAAAATAATTTATCGTTTTTTTAAGACCGTCCTCCAAAGAAACTTCCGGCTTCCAATGAAGCTCTTTTTTAGCCACTAAAATATCCGGTTGTCGTTGGCGCGGGTCGTCCTCGGGAAGAGACTTATAAATGATTTTACTTTTTGAGTCGGTTAGCTCAATAACTTTCATGGCCAGTTCTTTGATGGTAAATTCTTTTGGATTGCCTAAATTGACCGGGCCAGTAAAATCTTCTGTTCTCATAAATTTGGTTAGCCCTAAAATCAAATCATCAATATATTGAAAACTCCTAGTCTGCGAGCCGCTGCCATAAATAGTAATGTTTTTATTATTCAGGGCTTGCAATATAAAATTAGAAACAACCCGGCCATCTTCAAGCGCCATTCTGGGGCCATAGGTATTAAAAATCCTGGCCACTTTTATGTCAACGCCATATTCCCGCCAATAATCAAAGAAAAGAGTTTCGGCACATCTTTTTCCTTCATCGTAGCAGCTGCGTCTGCCAATCGGGTTAACATTGCCCGAATAATCTTCTTTTTGGGGATGAACCTTTGGATCGCCATAAACTTCAGAAGTCGAAGCTTGCAAAACGCGGCATTTTAATTTTTTTGCCAGATTCAATGCATGAATGGCCCCCAAAACGCTTGTCCTTACGGTCTTTACCGGATCTTTCTGATACCAAACAGGAGCCGCCGGGCAGGCTAAGTTATAAATTTCATCAACTTTAAAAAAATATGGCTTCTCGACATCATGTTTGACCAGACAAAATCTTTTGTTTTTTAATAGATGCCTGACGTTTTCTTTTGAGCCGGTGAAAAAATTATCAAGACAAATAACCTGATGGCTTTGATCCAAAAGATATTCGCACAAATGCGAACCAATAAAACCGGCACCGCCGGTAACCAAAATTTTCTTATTTCTTACCATGACTGCTTGCTTATTTAACCGTTATTTTATATTCTAAAATGAGAAGGGTTAAAAGTCAATTTATGCCAGGTAGTAGAAATTCGACGGTTTGCCCGCCAATTGGCGGGCAAACAAAAGCAAAGACGCGAATTTTGATACGTAGCATAACAATAAATAGAATACCCGCTAATTCTTGTTAACACAAATCAAATTTTCACTACCTGGTATGGCTGAAACACGCAAAAAAGTGCTTATTTTAATTACTCAATCGGTTTCTGGGCGGCGCGTCGTGTCGCCCAAGGCGACACTCCCTAAAACCCCTCGGTTTTAGTATTTCCGCCACGGGGAAGTACACTCCCCCATCGCCCTCTCTGGGCGCCGCCTCACTTAATACTTGCACTATAAGTTTTATGAACAGAAAAAAGATTCTATTTTTAATTACCCAGTCTGTTTCTGGCGGCGCCCAGAAATATGTTTTTGATTTGGCGACCAATTTAGATAAGCAAAAATATGAAGTGGCGGTGGCAGCGGGCGGCGATGGCGAGCTCTTTGATAAATTAAAAGACGCGGATATCCAGATTTTTAAGCGCAAATGCCTAAAGCGGCCAATTTGCCCCACTTGTGACGTTGAAGCATATTTTAAGCTGAAAAAACTGTTTAAAGAATGGCAACCCGACATCCTGCATCTGAACAGCTCAAAAGTATCAATATTGGGTTCGTTGGCTGCCAGAACCCTTCGACTCCGCTCAGGGCATAAAATGAAAGTCATTTATACAGTTCACGGCACAGTTTTCCAGCCGCCGTTTTCTTCTTTAACCAGCAAATTTTTTCTTTGGCTGGAAAAATGGACGGCCAAATATAAAGATAAAATTATCTGTGTTTCGGAGCGGGACCGCCATTTATGGTTGAAATATAATGTCGCGCCGGCGGAAAAATTAGTCACTATCCACAATGGGATTGATTTGGACATTGATTTCTTACCAAAAGAGCAAGCCCGTCAAAAACTTTTCGAAAAAAATCCCTCCTCTCCCCCTTTTAATAATTCCTCCTCCTCAACTCCCCCCTTTAATAAAGGGGGGCTGGGGGGGATTTCTATCGTCGGCTTTATCGGCTATTTTTATCCGGATAAAAACTTAGTTACTTTGATTAAAGCGGCTAATTTAATTCTAAACAGCGAAAAATTAAAAGAGAAAAAAATCATATTTGCCATAATCGGCTCAGGCCCGCAGGAAAAAAGTTTAAAGTTACAAGTTAAAAGCTTAAAGTTAGAGGATAAGATTTTATTTCTGGACGCCCTGCCCGAAGCTCATAAATATCTCAAAGCTTTTGATGTCTTTACCCAGCCATCCATCAAAGAAGGCTTGCCCTATGCCATTTTGCAGGCCATGGCTGCCGGAATCCCCATTGTCGCCAGCAATGTCGGCGGCATTCCGGAAATGATAACAGACAATTTCAACGGCTTTTTAATCAAACCCCGCGACTCCGAAGCTTTAGCCGAGCGAATCCTCCAAATATTAGAAAATTCCAATTTGGCCCAGCAATTCTCCCAAAATTCGCTTGAAAAAATCAAAGATTTCTCGCTCGGAAAAATGATCCGGCAAACGCAAGAGCAATACTGAAAAATCAATTTTCATTTAAACCTTAAAAATTCAAAAAACTCCAATACTACGTAGTATTGGAGTTTTTTGAATTTCTCATTCAACCCTCCCGGCTCTTTGAAAGCAATTATTCAATTTTCCCGTAAGTATAATAAATTTCTAAATGATCGTTCCCCCAAACCAAATGGGCAATGTTATTTAAATCAATCACTGCCCGAGCCCACATAATCGGTTGTGATTTTTCTAATGCCGTTTTTATTTCCTGCCACTGGCCGTTTTGTTTCTGCCAGCTGAAATATATTCCCCCGCCGGTATCGCTCCCATGCGACCAAAAAACATACGGTTTCTTGAAATTATTGACAATTAAGCTGGGAGTACTGGCTTGTTTGTTTGCTTTGGAAAAAATCGTTTTTTCTGTTGTGCTAGCCAAACCATCAAATTTCGTGACTGCTATCTCATAACTTCTTTGCTGCCAGGCCAGCAAAAATTGATTATTTTCGTCCAATAATATCTGTGGCCGGCCGGAAATAGTGCTTTCAAATTTTCCGTCAAAAATCATTTGTCCTTCGCTCCAGCCGGAACCATCCAGATTGTTAATCGAATAGAAAATCTCGTCACAATAAGGCGGAGTGCAGCCAGACCAAAAAACGTAAAGCTTATTTTGTGAATCAACAATTATATTTGGTGAAAACCCGTTAATAGAACCGGGAATTTCCTCCGGCATTCCTAAAAATAAACCCGAAGAGTCCACTGCCCGATAAAAAATCGCCTTTGAATAAAACGGCGAGGACGAGCTTTGACTTAAACCCTGCCAGACAATATGAGTGGTCATAGCGCTGTCAATTGTTCCGGCTGCCCAAGAATTATTAGTCCCTTCTTGGGAAATATTTTGCGGCGGCTGCCAGACGCCATTTTCGGAACGAACGCTGAAAACATCAAAATAAATCCCGCCGCCTTCTTTATTCCCCCAAGCGGAATGCAAAACTTCCAGACGATTATCTTTGCCCAAAACCTGCATTTCATATCCACCCAGATCCTGGGAAATATTTATTGACTCGCTCCAGGTGTCGTCGCTACTTTTCTTGGAAAATTTTACATATCTAGTTTCGGTGCTGGTTGAACTTCCCCAAATTATGGCGGGAGTGCCATCGCTGACCAAAATAATATCGGGCATATAAACCGTCGTGGAAGTGGAAAATTCTGAAATTATCTGCGGCTCGGCCCATGAAAATGGAAATTCTGAAGTAGTCGTTGACGCAATGTTGCTGGACACGCAATAATCCGAAAGGTCACAGGCTGAAAGTTTATAATAATATGTCGTCTCTGATTCCAATGATTCGTCAAAAAAATTAGTGGTTGTGGTCGCCGCGACAATAGTCGTGCTGGCGGCATTAAACCCGGCATCAAAAGAGCGAACAATTTTATACTCTTTAAAATTATTTATATAACTTGGCGTCCATTTAAGCTTTGTTGAAGTTGCAGTTGTGTCTTCTGCCGGATAAAGATAGAAAAATTCCAAATTGAAAGCACTGTTTTGGGCCCTGGGCGTGCCGTTGATGGGCTGGCCGTCAATATTTGAACCGTTGCGAGTTGAAGAGCTATTTGACTGCCAGTTGCCTAGGACATCAAAAGCTAAATAAGGATTTACCCGCTCCATTGATCTGTAATCGGGCGCGGCGCTGCCTGCCAGCCAGCCGCCAGAGCAATCAACAATATCAATAATTTGATTCTGTTTGTCCACTAGACGTAAACTTTCGCCAGAATTTGATAGGCCGCTGCCGCCAAAACTTTTTGCTAAATCAGCGATTATGTCGCTGATAGTCTTATCGTCGGTGCGCTCAATTAAATAATAATCATGAGCATCAATTTGACCCTGCAAAGCCACCACAGTGGTTGTTGAATCTTTCCCTTCAACAATAAGCCAACCACTTAAATTAACAGGGTAATCAGATTTATTATAAAGTTCCATCCATTCGTCATTTCTCGCTTTTGTTGAG
>PEYL01000050.1 GCA_002774415.1 Candidatus Portnoybacteria bacterium CG08_land_8_20_14_0_20_40_83
CCTTAAATTTGAGCGGCCGGTTATCAATAGCCGAAGGCAGGCGAAAGCCATATTCAATTAAAACTTTTTTGCGTGCTTCGTCGCCGGCTGACATGCCGCCGATCTGAGGAATGGTCATGTGCGATTCATCTATAATTAGGAGATAATCTCTCGCCCGCCCAAGTTTTCCTTCGGAAAATTTAGGCGGGTAAAGATAATAGTCCAATAGTGTAAACGGCGGTTCGCCTGCTTTACGAAATTCAAGATGGCGCGAATAGTTTTCAATGCCGTGGCAGTAGCCGGTTTCCTTCATCATTTCCAAATCAAAGTTTGTGCGGCGGCTTAAACGTTCTGCTTGAATTAGTCTATTTTGGCGCTTTAGACGCCTCAAGCAGTCTTCCATCTCCATGTTTATATTTTTCATCGCCAAATTTAATTTTTCCTGCGGTGTAACCCAATATTTAGCAGGAAAAACTCGGGCATATTCAATTTCTTGTTCTGGTTTCGCCTTTAAAATGTTATTTGGCAAATTAATTTCTGATATTTTTTCTATCTCATTGCCAAAAAAATCAAATTTTAAAATTTGTTCGCCTGTGGCGCTCCAGACCTCAACATTGTCGCCCAAAACTCTGAACGTTCCGCGTTTAAAATCAATGTCCGAGCGCTGGTATTGCAAAGAAGTTAAATGTCTTAAAAATTTCTGGCGGCTGAGCATCTGGCCTTTTTTAAATTCCAAACTCAAATTTTGATATTCTTTAGGCGAGCCGATGTTGTAGATGCAGGAAACCGAGGCAACGATAATCACATCTTCTCTTGAAAGCAGTGCTTGTGTTGCCGAATGGCGCAGGCGGTCAATTTCGTCATTTATTTTTACATCTTTATCTATATATGTATCGGTTTGGGGGATATAGGCTTCGGGTTGATAATAGTCATAATAAGAAACGAAAAAATGAACCGCGTTTTCCGGAAAAAATTCTTTGAATTCTTGGTATAATTGGGCGGCCAAGGCTTTGTTATGGGAAATCACAAGCGTCGGTTTTTGCACCCGCTCAATAACATTGGCCATCGTAAAAGTGTTATGTACAAACATTCCGCCGTTGCCAGCGAGAAATGTTTCGTTGTCTTTGACTGCAAAATCATAAACATAATTTTTGCCAACAATTTTTTCAATTGTTTTTATTGGTGTCCAGTATAAGTTCAAAAGAAGAGCACTATCATCAATTTCTTTTAGAACATCGCGTCTTTTAGTTTTTATGGCATACTTTTTTAGGCGATTGATTATCTTTGCATAAACCTCTCGCGACGGCATACGCTTTTCGCTTTCTATTATAGAAATATAAGAGCGTTCAATTTCGCATGGCGCAGCAATTTCCCTTTGGAAAAGAAATAATTTTGCGAGAATTTGTTTGAGCCAGCAGCCGTCTATGGGGATGACATCTGTATTTGTGTTGTACGCTTTATTTGTTATCGTTTTGAGACGGATGTTCTTTCGTTGTAGAGTAAAACCAATTTTTTCTTTGAATATCTCTAAAAATTTTTGTCCGGAAATCATTACGCACCAATATTCGCCGCGTATGCTCTTATTAGGAATTCTTATCATTCTTTTTCTAACTCGCGCTACTATGCCGAATCGTAAAAGAGCGTCAGTAATTTCATAAGAGAGCCGCGAAGATACCGAGGTGCAACTTAAAACTGCATTTTCTACACCGCCATCGGCGGAAAAATATGCTTTTAGAAGTTGAGACATTTGACTATTGGAAAGTTGCGGCCAAAATTCAGGCAGATGTTTTGTTTTTGAATTTCCGCCGCACATATTACACAAAAGTTCGCTCCATAATGCCGAAGATATTTGATAATCGTATGTTTGTGGTCGTTTCCTCCATTTTAGGCCCAGAGCAGAAAGCGTTTTTGTAAAATCAGATATAATTTCTTGATCACCGGAAGAAATGATGGTGTATTTTTTATCGGCATGCCCTTCGGCTATATAATATCCAAGGAGCCGCAGAATATTTTCATTGAGCGGTAGCTCTATCGGAAACTGGTAATCGATATGGCTATTCCCGATTTTAATGCCTTTATTAATTGAGGGTATGGCCGATATGATTTGCTGATATAGACTAAAGGGAATTCTTTCCGCATTATGCAAAATACGATAAGTCTTACGGTAAGAAATAATAGAATGTAGTATTTTATTTTTTCTCAAGGCATTTTTTAATTGTGGCATTAAAACGAATAGCTTCTCTTTGGACAAGTAATTTGGCAAATAAAGAGTCCGGATTGGTATTTGCGGTTCAGGAAGAGAAAGCGGCAGTGGTAGATAATCGTCTGCGGAAAGCTTTATCGTTTTTGTCAGTTTGAGTTTCCCATTGCGGAGCGCCCAAAAATTATGGTCGCCAGTAACGATTATTTCACGCCCGCAGGAAGTGTTTATTTTATAAAGACATTTCGGAGCCTTATGGCGCGTAAATTGATAGATAGGTTTCCAAGATGATTGTTTGGTTGTGGGATTAAAACTATAAGCTTCAAGTTTCGTCTTTTTGGGCAGGTCAACGCTATTGATAATTGCAGCATCATTTATCATTTTTATTTTATCGGTGAAATCAGTAAACATTTTATCAATCAATTCGCCTATTTTTTCTTTTCTTATTATTTTTTTGCTGCTTTTTATCAAAACAGGAGTATCTCCAATCACGCTTTTGCCGCTGCCCGTCACGCCCAAAAGCGTCTGGTGGGCAACGCCAGCTTCTAAATTTTTGACGAGCGCCTCAATAGCCTGAGGTTGATCGCCGGTTGGTTTAAATGGGGCAGATAGACGAAATTTAGGCATAATTGTTATTTAGATGTGCGAGTTGAAAAAACGAGCTATTTGGGGTAAAATAGAACCATAATTCAAATATCAAAGTGCAAAATGCAAAATGACAATGTAAAATGTAAAATTTTTAATTTTGAACTGTCATTTTGATATTTGATTTTTGCATTTTGAATTTATTGTGTGATTTCTTCCATAGAAGGTAAAATCTTACTTAAATCAGAGAAGTACGCTATAGTCGAAACTAATGGCATTGGTTTTCGCGTAAACTGTTCTGAAAAAACTCTTTCTAAAATACCACAACAGGGTGCGTCTGTAAAACTTTTCACCTATCTTTCAGTCAAGGAAACTAGCTGGGATTTGTTCGGGTTCCTGACTTTTGAGGAATTGGAATTTTTTGAGCTTTTAATCACGATTCCGGGCATCGGGCCAAAAACCGCTTCGAATATTTTGTCGGTGGCTTCGGTTGAAGACTTGCAGGAGGCAATTGTCTTGGGCGACGAGACGATACTTTCCCGGGTTTCTGGTATTGGCAAAAAGGTGGCGCAGAAAATTGTGATTGAGTTAAAATCAAAAGTTAAAAAATTGGCCAAAGGCGCGGGCGACAAATTCAAAGTGGCGGACGAGATCGAAATCATTGACGCGCTGGTGAGCCTGGGTTACAAGGTCTATGAAGCGCG
>PEYL01000078.1 GCA_002774415.1 Candidatus Portnoybacteria bacterium CG08_land_8_20_14_0_20_40_83
ATTCGTACATCCCAGGTAGTAGAAATTTGGCTGTGATTTAAATAGTTTTAAATCGCAATCTCTACGTTGCCCGATAGTGAAAAATTCTGTTTGGTTATTAAATTGCCAAATTTTCACTACCTGGCATCAAATCCATCTTAGCAGAATATTGTTTAATGGTCAAGAGAAATGATATAATAAGATTATATGGAGCAAATTAATCCAAATATTTTCAAAGCTTACGATATCAGGGGGAAATACCCGGAAGAATTAGACGGAAAAACAGCTTATAAAATCGGGCAGGCCTTCGCCAATTACACAAAGACAAAAGAAATTATAGTTGGTCAAGACGGACGATTGTCATCTCCGACATTAATAGACGCCTTAATTAAAGGTATTAACAGCCAGGGGGTAGCAGCTATCGATATTGGCCTTTGCAGCACGCCTTGTTTTTATTTTGCCTCTGGGGTTTCTAAGATTCCTGCCATTATGGTAACAGCTTCTCATGCGGGCAAAGAATTCAACGGTTTTAAGACGGTTTTTGGCGGCAATATCCCCTTGACAAGGGAACAGATAGTTGAGCTGAAAAATCTTGCAATCGGAACTAAATTTAAAATATTAAGCGACGCCGGAAAAGTAATAAAAAAAGATTTTTCGGAAGAATACATAAAGAGAGTCAGAAATTTTATTAAGGAAGACTTTGCGCCAATAAAAGTCGTGATGGATGCGGGAAACGGTATGGCCGGTTTATACATAGAGAAAATTTTCCAGGGAACTAACATAAACGTTATTCCTTTATTCTTTCAACCAGACGGAAATTTTCCCAATCACGAAGCCAATCCAAAAATACCTGCCAATCGCCAAAAATTAATTGATAAAATTGTTGTAAAAAAAGCGGATCTGGGCGTTATGTTTGACGGTGATGGCGACCGTGTTTATTTTTTCGACAGGAAAGGCAAGGTCATTGATCCAAATCTTGTTTCGGCGCTAATCTCCCAATATTTGATAACCGGTTCGGCAAGAAATAAAATTTTAATTGAAGTAAGAACCTCTCAAGTTGTAAAAGAATGGGTTGAGGCGGCTGGCGGAAAAGTTGAAAGGACGGTCTGTTGGACGATTCCCATTAAGCTTAAAATGTGGCAAGACGAAAATTTTATTTTTGGCAGCGAAACGTCTGGTCATTATGTCTTCTCCGATCTTTACAAAACGGACGACGGCACTTTGGCAACGGTAACTTTTTTGAACGCGATTGCAAAAAGGAAAGAGCCAGTTGATGCAATAATTGATGACTTCCGAAAAAAATATTTTATCATAGAGGAGACTAATTTCAAGATCAGCGGACAAGAAAAAGTCAATGCAATCTTAGATAAATTGGGAGAACAATACAAAAAAGAAGGAGGAAACATTTTTAGAATTGATGGCCTGAGCATGCTATTCCCCGATTGGTGGTTTAATCTGCGCGCTTCCGAAACTGAACCCCTAATAAGATTGAATTTAGAAGCTAAAAGTCAAAAGTTGATGGACGAAAAAAAAGAAGAGGTAAGTCAATCAATTTATAATGAATTAAGAAAATAAGAACTCGGGCGAAAAAGAAAAGGATAAGCAATAGAAGCTTATCCTTTTTAAAATTTAGGGAAAACGAACTTATGAGTGAGTTTGTTTAACTTCAGATAGTGATTCCTGAATCGTTTCCACATTGGTATAGATTGTTTTTGCATAACTGCGAAGCTGATCAGCGCTTTTACACATCTTTTTTGCTCCTGGACAAGTTCCTTGATTATTCTTACAGAAATTCTCAATGTTCTCTTGGAGCCAAGCCATTTCTTTAAAAAGTAACTTTGCGAAGCCGCCGGCTGAGGACGATGGATTGACAATCTTATCCCTTACTTCTTGAAAGGTAATCTCATCATGGCAGATGAGGTCGGCAATTGAGATTGAATAATCATAAAAGAAACTTCTTTCTTCTGCGGAAAAATTGTCCTTATCGTCATCTTTGCGAATTTCAGCCACCAAAACGCCAATCACTTTCACCTTGTCCTTATCGTCTACATTCATGATTAAAGGACAATACATCCCTCTTCGGATTCCCTTTCTCTCGGCCCAATCGTGCAGATGAGCTGTTTTTTCGTCTGTCATAAGATCGCGCACTGCAAGCTTCTTTTCTGTTACCGCGAGTTCTATATCAGGGTGCTTGCTTAGCGGATCCAACAGACCAATTTGATGTTCTCCCTTAGGAACACCGGCGGTAATTTTGCACCACTGCTCTCCGTCTTTCGGGAAAACGTGATAAATCAAACAGCTTTTAACCCCTAAACGAACAGCAATTTCATCAACCGAATGCAGAAAAATTTCTTCCAAAGAGCGACAGTGAAGAATCACCTTAGGTAACTTCCGCATTGCCTTGCGGCTTTCTTTTGAGCTTTCAATAAGATAGAGTGTCGGGGCGGCGGTTTGCGCAAGCATCTTGGCGGTAGAAATTTGCGTATCAGAAAAAGGATTCTTACTATACACTTGAACTACTCCAAAAACTTCATCTTCCCCAGTGTCTGTTTTGATTATCAAAGGGAGAGCCAGCAAATACTTAAGCTCGGCATTTTTAATATAACCGGGATCATAACGAGGATCTTTCGTAATATCGGTAATAACAATATCTTTTGTGATTAAAGCCTGTCCGGCAACTGTCGTTTCATCCATTATGATTTTCTCTTTCATATTTTCAGCTTCAGTACCGTAAGCCGCAATTTTTTTGCCGTCAGGCCATCTCATCGAGCAGCGGTCGACTTTTAAAAATTCGTCGACTTTTAAAAACTGGATGAACTGTTGAGCAATTAGTTGGACAGTTCCTTCAAATCCCATTTTTCTCACCTCCTTTTGGTGCTTAATGTATTTTTTTCTTAGATTTTGTGTCTTTTTCTCCTCGGTCCGTCAATTCCAGTGCCATTCCTTTAGTATATTTACATAGACTTCATGTTTCAACGCCTCAAAACTTTGATTAGAAAAATAATCTACATAAACCGTTCTTATTTCATTATTTCCACATTCCTTTTTAAATCTTTCTGCCATTGTCCTGTCGCTTTTGATTTGCAGGGTGGTCTTTGTGCCGTCAAGGCGGAAAACCACAGCGTCAATTTGTTGTTTGTCTTGTCGGCTCCATTTGTCAGTTAAATAATAACTTACAATTTTACCTTCGGTTTTCAGGCTTTCAAGCGCCATACCGATGTAGCGTGCTGAGAATTGACCGCGTGAGTCGGCGCATTTTTTGAGAATATTCAAAATGCGCGATTTTGTTTTGCCAGCTTGACATTTTTGATCGCGGATAAATTGACGATAATCTCCTCGCGACATTTTTTCTCACCTCCTTTTAATTGGTATTAGGTTTTTAAAGAGCAACAAAAAAATTAATCCAGTCCAATTTTCTTTCTGACATTTTTTATCATCGGCTCGGCTAAAGCCTTGGCTTTTTTTGCGCCGTCATTGATAACTTTTTCAATATATTCGGGATTATTTTTTATTTCATTATATTTTTTCTGGAAGGGGGCAAGGCCCCGAATCACAACTTCGGCTAAATCTTCTTTAAAATCAGCATAACCGTCAGCCTCGGCATATTTTTCTTCTAATTGTTTAATCGTTAATCCAGAAAAAGCAGAATAAATCGTTAACAGGTTTGAAATGGCCGGTTTATTCTGACGAAAAACTATTTCTTTTTCGGAATCAGTCACCGCCTTTTTAAATTTATCGCGGATTTGTTC